>NZ_CALLJH010000046.1:0-52677 GCF_938091255.1 uncultured Chloroflexus sp. | reverse complement strand
GGGAGGCGACGCCCGCAGCGCGTTGCTCGTCCGGCTAAGCACGGCTGCCGCGCCCGGCCCTAAGAGCATTACCTTTGCGATTGCCACCCCACCGGCGGCAGACACCACCGTACTGGTGCAGACCTTCGACAGCCGCGAGGTATTGGAGTATGCAACGGTAACGATCATCGGAAGCGGTATCTTCCCAACCCCAACCCCGATACCGCCAACGACAACCCCAACACCGATCAATTCGCCAACCCCAGCGCCAACGAATACTGCCACACCTACGCCAACCCCGCCACCGAGCGGCAACAATCAGCCTTGGAGCTTCGTCGCCGGCTCATGTGCCAGCGGCGCGATCTTTGGCATCGCTGACAGCGCCTGTGGCGGCGGCGGCACGAACTTCGATGCTGACGAAATCTTCCCACCGAGCGTCGTGTTTGATGAAGCATCGGCACTACGCCCCTGCGAGAACGGGCGCACGAGCGGTGTCTGCTACCGGATGTGGTATGTCGGGGTTAATAACCCTATTGAAGGGATCCGGCGAATTGGTTACGCGGTTTCACCCGACGGCATTACGTGGACGCGCATGCCCGGCCCGTTCGCCGGCGGCGCAGTATTTATCGGATCTGGCGTACCCGGTAGTTTTGACAACTTTGGCGTGACGACGATGCATGTAATCCGCTATGGTAATGGCTTTCGGATGTATTACAGCGGATTTGCTGCACCCGGTGTCATTGATGGCATTGGCTTAGCCGAGTCAATCGACGGCATCGCGTGGACGCGCGTGCCCGGCCCGTTGGCTGGCGGCGCAATGATCCGCGCGTCAGAGCAAGCCAATCAATTTGATACGACGTATGTCGTCGCCCCATCGGTACTGGTCGATGAAGCATCACCGATCGCACCATGCGAAGATGGCCGCACCAGTGGCGAGTGTCACCGGATGTGGTTTGAGGGTGTGCGCACCTCACCAAGCTACATCTTCCGCATTGGCTACGCCGTCTCGCCAGATGGAATCAACTGGACGCGGATTGCGACGTTTAGCGATGGTTCGGTGGTGCAGCCCGGCCCATTCCGCGATTTTGACGACAACAACGTCGGTGTGCCAATGGTGATCAAAGACGGCGCGATCTACCGGATGTGGTTCGAGGCTAACGGCTACGATACAGGTTACACCACTGGCTACCTCGTCTCAACTGATGGTCGCAACTGGACGCGTGCCGTACCGAACACACCGGTGTGGACAGGCGCGATGGATACGATTAACGAAGGTTCGCCCGATGAAGTGTGGGCCGTGCGTGCGTTGAAAGAGGGGCTATCGTACCGGCTCTATTACACGACCAGCACGCGGCCTCATTCGCGTCGCTTCGCGCTGGCCGCTATGACTCCCGGCACACCGCTGAGCGTCAGTGTTGCGCAGACCGGTACCAGCTATACGCTGAACTTTACGACGGATGCGATTTCGGCAGGCGGAAGTGTGTTGATCACGCTGCCCCCGAGCATCCCAACCAATGCCCTGAGCGCCGGCGCAGTGAGTGGCTTTGGTGGTGAGGCTAGCTTTGCGGTTGATCCCGCCGCTGTGACTGATGCACTCTCTGGCGGCGTTGCCCGTGGCGCATTGTTGTTGCGTCTCCCTACGGGAGCGCCAGCGGGGGCGAAGAGCATGACCTTTACCATCACCGGTCTCAGCACCGAGGTCAGTGCGCTGGTACAGGTGTTCAATGCGCGTGAAGTGATAGGATATGCAACTGTCACGTTAGCTGCTTCGACGGCGCCAACCGCAACCGCAACCAACGGCCCTTCGCCGACGCCGACCGCAACGAATACGCCATCACCAACCGCGACGGCAACCAACACCCCCATGCCGAGCAGTAACTTCGCGCTCAGCTTCGTGAGCAACGACAGCGCACGCGGCACGGCGATCCCCGGCTTCAACGCCAGCCATACTCTCGAATTCTGGTTCCGCCCCAGCGCCACCGGTCAAACCGGCGTCATCGCCGCCAGCGATATTACTGGCAATGCCGGTTGGGCCTTGGAACTGGAGAATAACCGGGTGGTCTGGTGGGTCTTGCGCACCAATGGCCAATGGGTTGCGGTGTCTCACCCCACCACCCTGACAGCCAATAACTGGCATCACATCGCCGTCACCTACGATGCTGCCACCGGCACTGCCCGCGTCTTTGTCAACGGTGCACCCAGCACCACTGTCACCGTGGGGACAATAACCGCCGGCCCGGACTTTGTGCTCGGCGGTGTGCCCGGCTACGGCTTCATCACTGGCCAGTTCGATGAACTGCGCGTCTCGAACACGATTCGCTACCCGGCGGCCTTTACGCCACCCAGCGCCGCCTTCGCGACCGATGCCAATACACTGGCCTTGTTTAGCTTCGACGAAGGGAGCGGCCAAGTCACCACTGACCGTTCCGGCAACAATCGCACCGTGACCCTTGGCACGACCCCTAACGCTGATGCTGACGACCCCCTCTGGGTAACGTCAACTGCGCCAACAGCGCCGTAGAGGAGGGACATAAGGGATGCAGCTTCACTGCGGATACCAGCTCAACCAAGCTACATTCAAACTCACGTTGACGGGGCTGCTATTTATTACGATTTTATTTGACACGCCGAATCTGGTTAACCCCCTGCAAGCACAGGGAGGATCATCACTACGCTTCTATGGAAGTGGCGATACGGATGCTGACCGTGTTAAGATTCCGCTTGGTTCGATCAACAGCAGCGGACGTCTTACTACGTCGTATCCCGTCAATGTAAGCAGTGCGTTCACGATCGAGTTTTGGATGAAAGCCACTGCTGCCCACAACCCCGCCCCGGCCTGTCCCGGTGGTTGGTATACCGGCAACATCCTCATCGACCGAGATGTGTTTGGCGCTGGCGATTATGGCGATTATGGCGTCGCCATCTGCAATCAGCGGTTAGTGGTGGGGGTGAGTATCGGGAGCGATGAAGCCCTCTTGACCGGCGCTACGATTGTGACCGACGGGCAATGGCATCACATCGCGATTACCCGCGCTGAGAGCGGGCAGGTGCGCTTGTTTGTCAATGGCCAGCCTGACGGAGCTATCGCTGGCCCAGCCGGACGAATCGATTACCGGCTCAATCGCGCCACCGCGTACCCCGCCAGCGACCCTTTCTTGGTGCTGGGAGCCGAAAAGCACGACTACCCCGGCAGTCGGCATTACAACGGCTGGCTCGATGATCTCCGCATCTCGCGCGTCGTGCGCTACACCGACGCCTTTCTCCGTCCAACCGCGCCCCATCCGGTCGATGCGGATACTGTGGCCCTCTACCGATTTGATGAAGGTGCGAGAACGGTCATCACCGATAGCGCAACGGGTGGGATCAGCACTGGTGAACTCAAACCTCGTAATGGCAACCCGACCCAGCACTGGTCAACCGATACACCGTTTAGTGGTGGGATCACTCCTACATCCACCAGCACCCCCGTCCCCACCGCTACCCCGGTGCCCACCGCCACCGCTACCCCGGTGAGCACGCTCACGACAACACCAACCACTACACTAACAGCAGTGATTGCGCCACCGGAAAACGATCAAAACATCCGTGTCTATATACCTCTGATCAGCCGTTTGCACCGCGTACAAGCATCGTCGACACAGGAGTAACCAGCGTATGACCAGCCTACCCGTTAGCCGAACAAACCTCGCCAATCTCGTCATCACAAGCTTGCGCGACGTGCTCGAACAGAGCGGACGCCCCTCGCCGGCAACGATTGACGAGAACACGCTCCTTTTCGGCAAGGGAGCACTGCTCGACTCTTTAGCGCTCGTGACTATGGTGGTCGATCTTGAACAACGGCTCGAAGAAGAGCATGGGTTGACGTTGACGTTAGCCGATGATCGAGCGATGTCGCAGCGCAATAGCCCATTCCGCAGCGTTGGGGCATTGGTTGATTACCTCGAGCAATTGATCACCGAGGAGTACGGACGTGACTAAGCAGGAAGTGGTGCTGATTACCGGCAGCAGCCGTGGAATCGGGCGCTTTCTGGTTGAGCACTTTCTGCAACGCGGCGCCTTGGTTGAAGGATGTGCGCGTAGTGCAGTCGATTGGGAACTGCCCGGCTACACGCACCATCAAGTCGATGTCAGCAACGAAGGACAGGTCAAAGCGATGTTGAGCGCCATTCAGCGCCGGCATGGCCGGCTTGATATCGCGATCAACAATGCCGGGATTGCGGCAATGAACCACGCCCTGCTGACCCCGGGAGAAACGGCTAGTCGCATATTGAACATTAACGTGCTGGGCAGTTTTCTCGTTTGCCGAGAAGCGGCCAAACTGATGCGCCGGCGCAACTATGGCCGTATCGTCAACTTTAGCACCATCGCTGTGCCACTGCGGCTTGAGGGAGAGGCGCTCTACACCGCAGCGAAGAGCGCGGTCGAAATGCTGACGCGCGTGCTAGCGCGTGAATTTGCCCCCTTTGGGATCACGGTCAACGCGCTTGGGCCAACACCAATCGAGACCGATCTGATCCGGGGTGTGCCGCGCGAGAAGTTGCAGCATATCATTGACACGCTTGCGATCAGGCGCTTTGGCACCTTTGCCGACGTGGCCCATGTGATTGACTTTTTTACCAATCCGGCCAGTGATTATATCACCGGACAGGTGATCTATCTCGGCGGCGGCGGCTAATGCCGATTGTCGCATGGAGGCTGCTATGAGCATCGCATGGCTTCGTGAACGGATGGAACAGTGGGCCGATCACCCGGCCATTGTCTGGAATGACCATCCTTACCCATACCGTGACCTACTGACGCGCATGCAAGCGTGGCACACGGCGCTCGACCAACACGATGTCGGCCCCGGCCACGTCGTGACGATTGAAGGCGATTATTCGCCGAACGCAGTGAGTTTGCTCTTGACCCTGATCGAACGCAACACGATTGTGGTTCCGCTGACCCGTAGCGTTGCTGCGCAGCGCGACGAGTTTCTCGCTATCGCCGAAGTGCAGGTCGTGGTTAGTTTCGATGACAATGATCAGTGGCAGATCGAGCGCCGCACCGTTGCCGTGACCAATCCGCTCACCCGCCAGTTGATCGATCGCGGTCATCCGGGGTTGGTGCTCTTCTCGTCGGGTTCGACCGGCAAGAGCAAGGCAGCCCTGCACGATTTCATCCCGCTGTTAGAGAAGTTCCAAGTGCCGCGCCATCGCCGGGTGACACTGACCTTTTTGCTGCTCGACCACATCGGCGGGATCAATACGCTCTTCTACACGCTGGCCAACGGCGGCACGGTGGTAGCGGTGCAATCACGCGATCCCGATATCGTTTGCCGCGCTATCGAGACACACCGGGTGCAAACCCTACCAACCTCGCCAACCTTTCTCAATTTGTTGTTGATTTCGGAAGCCTACCGGCGCTATGATTTCTCGTCGCTTGAGCTGATCACCTACGGCACCGAGGTGATGCCAGAGAGCACCTTGCACCGGATTCACAACCTCTTCCCTAATGTGCAGCTCTTACAAACGTATGGCCTCTCAGAGCTTGGCATCTTGCGCTCGAAATCGCGCGACTCCAACTCGCTATGGGTCAAAGTCGGCGGCGAGGGCTTCGAGACAAAGATCGTCGATGGGGTGCTGTGGGTGCGGGCCAAATCGGCCATGCTCGGCTACCTTAACGCACCCAGCCCATTTGACGAAGAGGGTTGGATGAATACACAAGATGTGGTCGAAGTTGATGGCGAATACATCCGCATTTTGGGACGGCGGAGCGAAATCATCAACGTCGGCGGGCAGAAGGTCTACCCAGCAGAGGTAGAGAGCGTGCTGTTGCAGATGCCAAATGTGAAAGACGTGGCCGTAGTGGGTGAGAGCAATCCCATCACCGGCCAGATCGTCACTGCTCGCTTCAATCTGTTCGAGCCGGAAGACCCGAACGAGTTTAAGCGGCGGGTGCGTGCCTTCTGCCGCGAGCGGCTCGCGCCGTACAAGATTCCAGTCAAGATCATCATCACCGAGGACAAACAGCACAGCGCCCGGTTTAAGAAGATGCGGAAAGCGTAATCATACAACATCCATGATTCCAATTATCACGCTTGCCATTGACCCTGCGCTGGCGGCGCACCGCGCCGAGATCGGTTATATCTGGCGCACCCTGCTCACTGGAATGGGGTACGGTTGGTGTGAACAACCGTGGGACAGCGAGCGGGTAACGATTGCATACACCGCCGGGCAGGTCCAACCCCCACCGGCCCAGATCGTGATCCATGCGCGGCCCGAGCGGTGGGTCAACCCTGCCCAAGCGCGCCTGCTCGGCGCGAAACAGTGGAATGGGTATGATCTGCCGTTGCTGGCGGGTGATCAGGCTGACGCCCAACCTACGACCAGTGACAGCACGCTGCATATTCCCGATGACCCCATCTTTGCCGCGTTCTGGCTGCTCAGCGGTTACGAAGAGGAACAATACCCGACCGTTAAACACGGCTACCGCGACCTGACCGGCACGCCGATGCTCGAGCGTGGCCTGCTGCGCCGCGCATTGGCATCGGCGGTTGGTTGCTGGCTAGCCGATCTGCTCCGGCACTGCGGCTTGCCACCCGGCCTGCCGCGCTGGCCGAACGGCGCAGAACTAGCTGCTACCTGCGGCCACGATGTCGATTACCCGGAAGTGATACGCTGGCTCGAGCCGCTGCGCATCCTGCTGCGGCAGGGGAACGGCGGCCTCGGCGCGGCGATGGATATTATCAGCGGACGCCGCACGCACTGGCACTTTCGCTCGTGGATGGATCTCGAAGAGCGGATCGGGGCGCGCTCGGCGTTCTACTTTGTCGCCCGCCAAGGCTCGTTGTTGGAATACGCTACCGGCCTACCCGATCCCTTCTACGACGTGCAAGCGCCGCACTTTCGCACGCTGTTTCAAGAAATCAGCGCGGCAGGTTGGGAAATCGGGCTGCACGCGAGTTATCGCGCCTATACCGACCGCACGCTCTTTGCCGCCGAACGCGCCCGCCTTGCCGCAGCTAGCGGGCAACCGATCGACGGCAACCGCCACCACTACTGGCATCTCGACCCGCGCCAACCCGAACAGACCCTGCTGATGCATGAGCACGTCGGCTTTCGCTACGATGCCTCGCTGACCCACAACCGCTATCTTGGTTGGCGGCGCAGCAGCGTATGGCCCTTCTTCCCATGGCACCGTGGGTTACGCCGCGAGATTCGCACCCTGCAACTGCCTACCGGTTGGATGGATGACCATCTGTTTGGGCAGAAACAGTTTAATCCCGGTGATCGCCAGACCTTGCTCGCTGAGCTGCGCGAGACGGTGACCCGGCACGGCGGTTTACTGCTCGTTGACGTACATGATTATGTCTACGATGACCGGCTTTTTCCGGGATGGGCGGCAACCTACCGTGCGTTGTGGGAAGATCTGGCAGCGCGGGGAAGGGTCTGGTTCGCCACACCGGCAGCAATTGCCGAACATTGGCGGCAGCGCGCAGAGCAGATCGCGGCAGCGAGCGAGGGGTTAGGGCCGTGAACGCTCCAATGCAGGCGGAGCGCGAGCGGCGCGCCCGCCACCAGTGCGTACCAGCAACGGTTCCGCTCCAGCGGGAGATTGCTTCGGGAGCTGCACCACCGCGCCATGACAGACCAGCTCGGCATTGCGAGTCGAACGGAGGGGCAGCGCGGTGAAGCAATCCCCCGCGAGCGCGGGAGACAACCGCTCAGGTATACTTACCGCTCCAGCGGGAAATTGCTTCGGTCGGACAACCTCCCGCTGTGCGTGGTACCGCCGCTCCCTTGCAATGACATCTACGGTATCCTTATGAACCTGTCATCGGTTCGTTATTTACCGCGCCGAGAAGGATCACTTGCAATGACATCTACGGTATCCTTATGAACCTGTATCGCACCATCATCTTCATCTTACTCTTCATCGCACCGCCAGCGACCAAGCCGGCGATCTTGCGCATCTGCTGCGGTGCACAGATCGGACGCGACGTTTCGATCGGCTGGTTCGCCACCGTCATGGGCCGGCATATCAGCATCGGCGACTACAGCGCTATCCGGGCGCTGACGGTGATCAACTGCGGCGGCGACATCAGCATTGGTCGCTATAGCATCATCAGCAGCTTCACGCTCGTGTACGGCGCTGATGGCTTACGCATCGGCGATCACAGCTACATCGGCCCGCAATCGCTGATCAACACCGAAGAAGAAGTCCGGATCGGTCACTGGAGCGCGCTCGGCGCGCGCTGTATGGTCTACACCCATGGTTCGTTCTTGCCGTACACTGAAGGCTACTGGGTACGATTCGCGCCGGTGGCGGTCGGCAACCGAGTCTGGTGCGCCGCCGGGGTCTTCCTCCATCCCGGCGCGACGGTCGGCGATAACAGTTTTGTGAACTCGCGCTCGGTGGTAAGTGGCGAGATTCCGCCCGACTCAATTGTGGAAGGCAACCCAGCGCGGGTGGTCAACGCGATGAGCCGCATGCAACGCGCCATCACTCCGCGCCGGCTCGACGCGATCGCTGAGCAGATGGTGCGCCACTTTGTGGCGCTAGCGGCTGCGCATGGCGATCTACGGGTGCTGGCCAAACAGCCCCACCTGCTCGTGCAGGCCGGACGGCAAACCTACCAGATCGCGATTGCGCCGGCAGCAAGTGACGTACCGGCAGTTGATCCCGCTCCCTCTACCATCTGGTTGATCTGCCGGCGCGACTGGCAGCCGTCGTCGGATCTATGGCTCGATTTGACCAATAACCGGCGCAGTCCACGCCATGCTGCGCCACTCGATGCGCTCTGCACCTTCTTGCAGCGATACTACGGCATTCAACTCGAATACGAAGCGAGGTAAGCTATGGCTCGTGTCCTCACCGTGCTCGGCACCCGACCTGAGATTATCAAACTCTCACCACTCATTCCACTACTGGAAGAGCGGTTCGAGCATATTTTGGTGCATTCTGGCCAGCACTATTCCTACGAAGTTGATGCTATCTTCTTCGAAGAGCTGAGTTTACCAGCGCCGCGTTACACCCTTGGCGTCGGTTCGGCCCAGCATGGTGAACAGACGGCGCGCATTCTGACCCGGCTCGAACCGATTTTGCTGCAAGAACGGCCCGATCTGGTGCTGGTGCAAGGCGACACCAACACGACCATGGCCGGCGCACTCTGCGCAGCGAAACTCGGCTTGCCGGTAGTACATCTGGAAGCGGGAGGACGGTCGTTCAACCGGGCTATGCCCGAAGAACTTAACCGGATCATTGTCGATCATATCGCCGAGGTTCTGCTGGCCGCCGATGAGATTGCCGCCAACAACCTGCGCGCTGAGGGGTTGCCGGAGGAGCGCATTCACGTGATCGGTTCGACCGCGATTGACGCAGCGCTGCTGCATCGTGAGCGGGCCAAACAGAGCGCGATCTTAACCCAATTGGAACTTCAGCCGGGTGAATACCTCGCGCTCACCCTGCACCGGGCCGAGAACACCGAACCGGCAGTGCTGCCCGGCATCGTGCGCGCGCTCAACGAACTCGCCGAAAGCTATCGGATCGTCTTCCCCGTACATCCGCGTACCGCCGCGGCGTTGGAACGGCAAGGGTTGCAGCTCTCGCCACGGATTCTGACCACACGCCCGCTTGGCTACCTCGACACGCTCTGCCTCGTGCAAGCGGCCCAAGCCCTGCTTACCGATTCAGGCGGGTTGCAAGAAGAGGCCGCCGTGCTCGGCACCCCCATCCTGCTGGTGCGCAACGAGACTGAATGGCGCTATCTGGTTGATGCAGGGGTTGCAGTGCTGATCGGCAACCGTTATGAGAGCATTCTTGCAGGAGCTGCGACGTGGCTCAGTCCCGCCGGACTCGCTCGCCTGCGCGCAGCGCGCTCGCCGATTGTCAGCGGAGCCGCCGAGCGGGCCGTGGCGATTATGGCCGCATACGCTCAGTAACTACTACGCTTGGCCGGCCCTTCCGAGCGACGTTGCAATGCAACGTCGCTCGGAGATTCCTTATTACGTTTTTGTCACGCTCACACCTACCGGTAGTTAGTTAAAGTTCAGACCTGCCAGTTATGCTGGCAACACCTAGAAAAAGATGTGTGGGTGGATGAGTACCAACCATGACCGATCGATTGCAGCTCTACCTCAACCGGCAAGCCAATTCTCTGCCACGGTACATTACCGAGCAGCTCATGCAAAGTTTGTTCGGTTGGATACCGAGCGTGATCGGGATTGGCATCCGCGCGATCGCCTACCGCGCCATGATGCACATGGACGGCATTGCTGCCATTGAAGACGGCGTGCGCATCCGCTTTGCCAGTAACGTGCGACTGGGGGCGGGAGTGTACCTCGATCACGGCGTCTACCTCCACGCTTGTCCGGGAGGCATCACCATCGGCGACGAAAGCATGGTGATGAAAAACGCCATTCTCCACGTTTACAACTTTCGCAATCTCCCCCATAGCCACATCACCATTGGCCAGCGATCGCTCATCGGCGAAAGCTGCATTCTGCGCGGTCAAGGCGGTATTACCATCGGCGATGATGTCTATTTGGGGACGCTCGTGCAAATACTGGCGGTCAATCACGTCTTTAGCGACACAACCCGCCCCATTAGCGCCCAAGGCATTACCGCACAGGGGATCAGCATCGGCGACGGCTCTTGGATCGGGAGCGGCGCTATCATTCTCGACGGTGTACGGATTGGGAAGAATGTCGTGATTGGTGCGGGCGCGGTAGTGACGAAAGACATTCCCGATTACTGCATTGCGGTGGGCAATCCCGCCCGTGTAGTGCGCAATCTGAGTACCGATCCGTTACCTATCGAACAATTGGCAATGCCAGTGTACTAAACGGCGAGGCGCACAACGGTGCGTCCGGTAGGGTTGCAACTGTGCAACCAAAGGGAGGGGGAAACATGACCACGCTTTCTGTTGTGATACCGGCCTACAATGAAGAGGACGGGATCGCAGCCATTATCGAACGAGTCTTGGCGATCCGGCCGGCATTGCAAGAGGTTGGCGTTGACGAACTTGAGTGCATTGTGGTTGACGATGGTTCGAAGGATCGCACCGCAGCAATTGTGCAGAGCTTTGGGGATCGGGTGCGGTTGATCCGGCAGCAGAATCGCGGCTATGGCGGCGCATTGAAAACCGGCTTCAGCCAAGCGCGCGGCGAGCTGATTGGCTTCCTCGATGCCGACAGCACCTACCCGCCCGAATACTTCCCGCAGATGTGCAAAATCGTGCTGGAAGGCGCCGACATCGTGATCGGCAGCCGCATGGCGGGTGCGCACAGCGAGATGCCGTTGGTGCGCCGGATCGGCAACACGATCTTCGCTACAATGCTCTCGCTAGTGGCTGGCGTGCGGATCAGCGACAGCGCCAGCGGCCAGCGCGTGTTGCGCCGCTCAATCTTGCCGGTCATCTACCCGCTGCCCAACACCCTCGATTTCACCCCTGCGATGAGCACCCGCGCCCTCCACGAAGGGCTACGGATGGTCGAAGTACCCATCCCGTACAAAGAACGGTCGGGTCGCAGCAAGCTCCACGTGATTCGCGACGGTCTGCGCTTTACTAAATCGATTGTCTGGACAGCATTGACCTATAACCCGGTGCGAATCTTTGGCGGAATCGGGCTAGCCTTGTTGGCATTAGCCTTGCTGATCACAGTGGGACAGAGCATCGGGATCGGACTAGGGCTATTGAGCGGCTGGTCGTTCCCGCAGCTCTTCGGCGCACTGGTACTCGCCGTCGCCGGTGTGACTCTCTACACCACCGGCACCTCGTTCAGCTATCTGGTCGCCCTCTTTCACAAGCGCGCCATCAGGCAAGGCTTGTTTGGCCGACGTGGCAACGGACGCCGGATCGAGCGCCATTACTGGTGGTTGGGATTACTGGCTATCTTTGGCGGAATTGTCACCTACATCGCCGCGGTCGCGTTTGACCTGACCAATCCGGCGCTAGCTAATTCGTGGTTCGCGCCTGTGCTGAGCGCGATGCTGGTATTGATGGGAGTGCAACTCGTCAGCGCATGGGGACTGGCGCGAGTCTTGGCCGAACTGAGCCGGCGCGAGAGCGAGCAAGTGGCCGATCTCAACTGGACATACACGCCGCTGACAACACCGGTCGAGCCGGCAGCGCAAACAGCCTAGCGCAAGGCAAGGATGTGGAGTCGTTTTACGTATGGAGTGAACAGAACCTCGGCCAGACTCACTATGTGATCGGCTATCTGATCATCTTAATCAGCCACAACTGGCCGATTATGGCTGCAATAGCAGCGGCGCTGTTCTTCAGCATCCAGCTCTACCAACAACCATCACGGGCCAATGCCGTCTGGCTATTTAGCGCGCTGCTCTTTGGGATGGGGTACGAATACGAAAAGCACGTGGCCGGCGAACTCCATCACGCGATCGATGTGCTGTTCGGCTTGGAAATCGTCCACTGGAACCGCCCACTGCACCTCATCGTCGGCCCATTGATCAATACGGGTTTCGTGCTGATAACTTTTCTGATCGTGTCTCACGGTCTATACCTTTCGTTCGGATCGTCTGTTATGAACGCATTCCGCCGCTTTTACCCTGCCCACATCGCTACGACAACCAGCGGCGCTACCGCATCACGTGATGCAGAACAACAAGAGGAGAACCATGAGCGAGCAGGAAACGACGCCAACTCAACGCAAACAAGCGCCGGGCGATAAACCGACCGGCATTAAGCTGGTCGCCCCGGCCCGACCCAACGAACGCGCCGGCGAGATCCGCTTTGTTGAAATGCCGCGCGAGAAGACGCCCCGGCTTGATGTGCTGGTGTTAAACCCGCCATCGCCCGACGGTGATCTCTTCTTGCGTGACATCGCCCGTGTTGGCCGGCGCACCCGCGACGGTATTATCTGGCCGCAAACCGCACTAGCCCAGATCGGCGCGGTGGTAAAAGAGGCCGGTTACACGGTCGAGGTGATCGATGCAATCGGCCTTATGATGGATTGGAAATCGTTCGAGAAATATATGTGGGAAAAGAAGCCGCGCTACATGATCATTCACGCGACGGCGCCCACCTTAACGAACGACATGCGGACGACGTTCATCGGTAAAGCGGTGGGTACCATCACGATGGCGATCGGCACCCACGTCACGCCGATGACCCGCGAGACGCTCGAATCGTACCCGACGCTCGACATCGTGGTGCGCGGGGAACCAGAGCTGACCATTGTCGATGTCATCCGCACGATTGACCGAGTGATTCAGCAAGAGCACGCCGACGAGACAGTGCCAGTCGGTAACCCTGATCTTACCGCACCATGGCGCAAATTGCCATTCCCTGACGCTTCGTACCTGACCACCCGCGGACGGTTTCTCGGTGTGCATCCCAAGATTATTGCCAAAGCCTTGCGCGAAACACTCGGCGTCGGCTACCGCGACGAGCACGGCGAGGTACGAATCAATCCTGACCGGCCATTTATTGAAGATCTTGACACCTTGCCTATCCCGTTGCACGACCAGTTGCCGTGGCAGCGCTACAAGGTACCGATTGTCGGCGGCCCCTACACCTTTGTGCTGACCAGCCGCGGCTGCCCAGCCGGATGCCGCTACTGCATCAAGCACGTGACGTATCAATCGAGCGTGCGCCACCGCAGCCCACACCACGTCTTGCAAGAGATGATTATGCTCAAAGAGATGGGCATGCATCACATCCACTTCGAGGCCGACCTGTTTACGGTCAAGAAGGAGTTTGTTTACGACCTCTGCCATACGATTATCAAAGAGGGCATCAAGTTGCGCTGGAGCTGCAACAGCCGGGTTGACTTTGTTGATGAGGATGAGTTGCGGTTAATGCGCAAGGCCGGCTGCTTTATGATCGCATGGGGTCTTGAGAGCGGCAGCGAAGAGGTGCTGAAGCGGGCACGTAAGGGCACCACCGTCAAGCGGATCGAAGAGACAATTACAGCCAGCCACCGGGCCGGGATCATGAACTGGGGCTATTTCATCATCGGCCTGCCGGGTGAGACGGTCGAAACGATTCAGCAGACGATCGCCCTCTCGAAGCGGTTGCCACTTGATATCGCCCTCTTCCATATCGCCACGCCCTACCCCGGCACGCCATTCTATTACGAAGCGGTAGCCAACGGCTGGATCAAAATGAACCAGTGGGAAGACTATGACATGTATTCCCACACGGTGTTGAACTACCCGCACCTCAGCTCGGCTGATCTGGAATACTGGGCCAAGCGGGCGGCACGCGAGTGGTCATTGCGGCCACGCCCAATCATGACCTTCCTTAAGGGCGCAGCCAACCCCGAGACGTGGGGCCAACTCTGGCAGATCGGCGTCAACCATCTGAAATGGATCGGCGGCAGCGTGCGCAATGAGGGCCTGCGCCGCCTGAGTGGCAGCGGCACGATGTAGCTCTCAACCCCCGCCTCTCTCACGAAGTAAGGGCGGGATGATAACGCAACGGTATGTGCGGCATGCGCCGCAGCCCTCGTCCCTAGCCCCTCTCCCGCCTTGCGGGAGAGGGGAAATAGAGCACCGAAGCGCGCAGCGTTCTACCAACCACTACAGCCGCCAAGCCCAATTGCTGCCGGACACCACTGACGTTAGCAACGGGGAATTATGAATAAACCCATCGCCACCCAACCACGGAGTTCATTAACCACACTTATTCACAATGGCGAGCGCATTGCAGCGTTCATCTTAATCGCTCTCATCGTTATGCTCGCTTTGATTAACCTGCCCTACGCACCCCGCACGTGGTTCGATGAAGGATCGCACCTGCACGTGCCAGAGACGCTGGTGCGCTATGGCGTCTATGCCGACATCAGCAGCGAAGGGTTTCGTTACTTTGGGCCAACGATCGGGGTCGGGCCGACAGTGATGTTGCCGGTGGCGCTGGTCTTTGCGGTGGTGGGGGTCGATCTGCTGCCGGCGCGGCTAGTGATCGTAGCGTACCTCTTTGCCGCACTGCTGATCTTCTATCAATTGGCCCGCCGCTTGCATGGGGGGCGCTTAGCGCTGCTGACGATCTTGTTACTGCTCGCCTCACGCACCCGCGGCTTTGAAGGCATGGTCGAATATGGCCGGCAAGTGTTGGGCGAGGTGCCGGGACTAGCGTGGCTCGGTGCTGGTCTGCTGGCGTATACGGTAGCCATCTTTCAGCCGGCCCAACGCCGGCGCTATGCGCTACTCGCCGGGGTTGGCTTTGGCTTGGCCCTGATCACCAAAAACCAGTTTGCGTTGATCGTAGCGCCGGGTTTAGGATTGCTGGCCCTGCTCGACTGGCGTTACTTCCGGGTGGGTGACTGGTGGTTGCGCTTGGCGCCGCCCATCATTGCTGGCGGTATGTTTGCCGGCTGGTTATTGATCATGCTGGCCTTCCTCGGCCCGGCTGATTTCAGCGCCAATCTCGCCAAGACCCGGCAAGCAGCCGGCGGCGCTATCTTTGTGTTTGATCTGGAAGCGACCCTACGCGCAGGGCGTTATCTGGTGCAAGTGTATGGCGGTTTGCTCGTGCCGGCGCTGTTGTACAGCCTCTGGCGGTGCCGGCGTGGGGGTGCTGCTGCTTTCGCCGAACTAGCGCCAACCCTCTTGGCGGTGCTCTGGCTGGTTTGGTACCTTGTATCGCTCGGCTGGCCGCGCTACGCCTTCCCGGCGGTTGCCCTAGGCGCGCCGGCGGTGGCACGTATGATCGCTGACCTGATCGGTTGGTTCTGGCAACACCGGCAACCACTGCTGGCCGGAGTCGCCGGCGCGTATTTGGCGTTGGTGATCGGTTTCTCGCTGAGCCTGACTGCTCAGGTGGTGTTCACTCCCGATGACTCAGCTCACCGGATGGCAGCGTTCCTCAACCAGACCGTGCCTGCCGATCGCATCATCGAGACATGGGAACCAGAATTAGCTACTCTTACCGACCACACCTACCACTACGTGCCAACCGAACTCCTTGATCGGGCAGTGCGGCAGGCATGGTTGAACGGGCCGCCGGTGGCTTATGATGGCCTCGCTGCCCAGCCGCAATATGTGCTGACCGGGCCATTTAGCGCATATACCAGCATCTATTCCGTCGATGCTTTAGTGCGTGAGTACACCATCATCTATAGTGCCGGGCCGTACACCCTGTGGCAGCGACGGGAACAATAACTCGACGAAAGGATCGCTATGCGTCGTTTTTGGCTGATCGTCTTTCTGCTGTTGTGCAGTTATGCCTACGTCTTGCCGCGCTGGTCGGATTGGAACCAGAACTCGCGGTTAAATTTGGTGTTGGCGCTGGTTGACGATGGCACGCCAAAAATCGATCGCTACGTTGCAAATACCGGCGACTACGCGCTTTACAACGGCCATGCCTACACCGATAAACCGCCGGGTCTCTCATTTCTCGGTATCCCGATCTACGCTGCTATCCGGCCATTGCTTGACGCGCCACCAGTGCAAGCCCAATTCGAGCGGATCGGCAGTCGGTTTGAAGAGACGCTCAAGCCCGATGGCAGCGGCTTACAGGCTGACAAGATTCGGTTTGCGTTGGTGCAGTATCTGCTCACGCTAGTGGTAGTCGCGTGGCCGGCGGCGTTGTTTGGCGGCTTCTTCTTTCGGGTGCTGCAACGGCTCGGCGTAGCGCCAGCGCCGGCCAGTATCGGCGCACTGGGGTATGGTTTAGCTACCAGCGCCGCACCATACGCCGGCAACTTCTACGCTCACCAGTTGGTAGCAGTGCTCCTCTTTACCGCCTTCGCCTTCGCGTGGTCACCACCGGCGCGCTGGTCACCGTGGGCTAGCAGTGCGCTGGTTGGCCTGCTGCTTGGCTGGGCCGTGATCAGCGAATACCCGGCGGCGCCGGCAGCCACCATTATTGGGTTGTACGCGCTCTACCGGCGCGGTTGGCGCTGGCTGCCAGCGATGGCGGTGGGAGGAGTGTTGCCGGGAGCATTGTTGATCAGCTATGACCTTGCCGCCTTTGGCACGCCGTGGCCCATTGGCTACGCCTATTCCGCGCTTTGGCAAGAGCAGCACCACACTGGTTTTATGAGCCTCACGACCCCCCAGTGGGAGGCCATCTGGGGCTTGACATTCAGCGAGTTCCGCGGCCTCTTCTTCCGCGCACCATGGCTGCTGCTCGCATTGCCGGCCTATTGGATCGGCTGGCAACGGCGCGAGCAGCGGGCCGAGTGGTGGGTGCTAGTACTAGTACCACTAGCCTTTCTGCTCTTCTACGGGTCGTCGATTATGTGGTGGGGCGGATTTGCCGCCGGGCCGCGCTATATTGTGCCGCTGATCCCCTTCCTTGCCCTGCCAGCGGCGCTCTTGATCGGGCACTGCTGGGGCCGGATTGGGTGGCGCATTGGCGCCCTCGGCTTGCTCAGCGTCTCATGGATCCTCATTTGGATGGAGGCCACAGCAACCCAACTCTTCCCCAGCGACGCCATCCGGGCCACGTGGCGCGAGTATGTCATTCCAGCATGGCAACAGGGCGATATTGCCCGCAACGCCGGCATGGTCTTACAACTTGAGGGAGCGGCCAGCTTATTGCCGCTGATCGCCGTGTTGGTCGCCGGCATCATCATCTTATTGCGCCCGCTCGAAGCGGCAGAGCGCGCGAGCGCGCGCCCAGCCGCTACTCCGCCCACCACACCCGTGGCGCCGCCTGCCCAGAGGTGAACTCATGCGTATTTTGATGCTGACACTGATCGCACCTTATCCGCCCGACAGCGGCCCCAAGATCAAGACCTACAACGTGTTGCAGTACCTATGTGAGCGACACGAGGTCACGCTAGTCTCGCTGGTGCGGAACGAGCAAGAGCGCGCGCATGCCGAATCGCTCCGCCGGATCTGCCGTGAAGTGTACACCGTGCCGTTCCAGCGTTCGCGCTGGAAAGATGCGCGCTTTTTGCTCAAGAGCGCCCTCACCGGTGAGTCGTTCATTCTCAGTCGCGACGCCTCGCCGGAACTGCACCAGTTGCTGCGCCAACTAACCGCGCGTGAGCATTTTGACATCATTCATGCCGACCAGCTCAATATGGCGTCGTTTGCGGTTGATTTACCGGGAGGGGCGCGGATCATCGACCAACACAATGCCGTGTGGACGATTGTCGCCCGCATGGCGGCCCGGTCTGATCTGATCCGACGAATCGGATTGCAGATCGAAGCTCGCCGGCTGCGGCGGGCCGAGGCGCGGTTGTGCGCGCGCTTTGATGGCATGCTGGTGGTAAGTGAACCAGATAATGCATTTCTCAAGCTCGCCGCCGCCGACGCTGGGGTCGAATTGCCGCCCACGGCGATCATTCCGATCGCGATTGATGCTCACAGCGAAGCGCCGGTGCAACGGCACAGCGCACCCAATACGATCCTCAGTATGGCGACGATGTTTTGGCCACCCAATGTCGATGGCGTGCTCTGGTTTGCCCGCGAAGTCTGGCCATTGGTACAACAAGCCGTGCCACAGGCGCGGGTCGCGTTGGTTGGTTCGCGCCCACCGGAGACGGTGCGCCAGTTAGCCGCCGATCCCGCGATTGAAGTGCCCGGCTACGTTGCCGATCCACGTCCATACCTCGAACGGACGGCAGCTTTGATCGTGCCGGTACATGCCGGCGGCGGCATGCGGGTGAAGATTTTGGAAGCTTTAGCCCGTGGCCTGCCAATCGTCTCAACGACCATCGGGTACGAAGGGATTGACCTGACGCCGGGAGAGCACCTGCTAGTGGGTGACACGCCGCAGACGTTTGCCGAAGCGTTAATCCGGCTCCTGCGCGATCCGGAGCTAGGGCGACGATTAGCCGCGCAGGGGCGGCGCGTCGCCGAAGAGCGCTACGACTGGAGAGTAGTCTGCCCAGCTATCGATCACCTGTACGCCACTGCACTGCAACGAGTCAATTCTCTGCCAGCGGGTCAGCGATGATGAACATTTTGTTTGTTGCGCCCTACACCCCATCACCGATTCGCGTGCGTCCGTACCAATTCATCAGGCATTTAGCGCAGCGCGGGCATTCGATCACGCTGGTGAGCGCCGCCGACAATGCGGCAGCGCTCACCGAACTGCGAACAATTTGCCGGCGGGTAGTCGCAGTGCCGGTGCGACGCACCGATCACCTGCTGGCCTACGCGCGCGCCGTACCGAGCGAACTGCCCCTGCAAGCGGCCCACTGCCTAACTCCCGCGATGGTCGCAGCGGTCACGCACGAAATCAAGCATGGTGAACATCACGTCATCCACATCGAACACCTCCGCGCGGCTGAGATCGTCCGCGTCGCCTTGCACCAATGCGGCGACGGCCCTCCTGCCGTGCTCGATGCCGTTGACAGTATCACCCTCTTATTCGAGCGCACACTGCGGCGCGGCGCCAACCTAAGCAGCCGGCTGCGCGCGCTGGCCGATCTGGCCCGCACCCGGCGTTACGAAGCCGCCTACCCGCACCGCTTCGCCGCAATCGCGGTGACCTCGCCCGAAGACCGCTGGGCATTGATGACACTCAACCGCGCCCTCGACCGTCCGGGAGGCAGCCCAATCATCGTCGCGCCGAACGGGGTCGATCTGACCTACTTTCAAGCCTATACCGGCCCGCGCCAACCGCACCATCTTGTCTTCACCGGCAAGATGAGCTACCACGCGAACGAGGCAGCCGCGCGCTACTTAATTGAAGAGATTATGCCGCGCGTATGGGCCAAACGGGCCGAAGTGACCGTCACCTTGGCCGGGGCCGAGCCGGGGCCGCGACTGCGCGGCTATGCCCGTGATCCGCGGATCACTGTGACCGGCGCCGTACCCGACCTACGCCCCTACCTCACCGAAGCCACACTGGCGGTCGCCCCCATCCGCTATGGCGTAGGGGTGCAGAATAAAGTGCTTGAAGCGATGGCCACCGCTACGCCCGTTATTACCACCCGACAAGCGACGGTTGCGCTCAGCGCGCAGCCCGGACACGATCTGGTGGTTGCTGAAGATGCCAACAACTTCGCCGATACCATCCTCACCTTGCTCGCCGATGATGAGCGTCGCGCTGCGATTGGGCAAGCGGGACGCATGTACGTCGAGCGCCATCACAACTGGCAGCAGAGTGTTAGCCGGCTGGAAGCCGTCTACGCTTCAGCCGGCACATCACTACCTTACCGCCAGTGATGAAGAAATCTTCATGTTTTCCACGCTAATCTTCAGAGCATCTTTAGCTCATACATCGATAATTTGACTGGCATTGGAGTAGCGCTTTCTATTCAACACCTTGCTCTCGCTCATCACCGGCGCCTGTTTACGAGGAGAAGGTCATGACCGGATACGACATATCGATTGTGATCCCCTGCTACAACGAAGCTGAAGGCATGGATGCAATGCACGAGCGGCTCACGCAGGCGTTGGCCACCCTCCGCGAGCGCGGACGGATTCAACTCGTGCTGGTCAATGATGGCAGCCGTGACGGCACTGGCGAATTGCTTGAGCAGACCTTTGGCGGCTGGCCCGATACAGTGATTGCGCATCACGCCACTAATCGCGGCTTAGGGGCCGCCTTGCGCACCGGCTTCGCACATGCCACGGGTGACGTGATTGTTACCTGCGATAGTGATGGCACCTACCCATTCAGCGAGATCCCGGCGCTGCTCAACCGGTTAACGCCCGATGTCGATCTGGTGACAGCGTCGCCGTATCACGCAGACGGCGGGATCGAGAACGTGCCAGCCTACCGGGTCTTCATCAGCAAATCTGCTTCGCTCTGTTATCGCGTGCTGGTCAATCCGCGCATCCACACCTACACCGCTCTCTTCCGCGCTTGCCGGCGTGAAGTCATCGAACGGGTCACCACGTATGCCGACGGATTTTTGATGGTGACTGAATGGTTGGTTGAAGCGATCCTCAGCGGTTATCGGGTCGCCGAATACCCAACCACGCTGCGGGTGCGGCAGTACGGGCAATCGAAAGCGCGGGTGTGGCAAATCACGAAAACCCACCTACGGTATATGGCCGGCATTCTGCGCCGCCGATTATGGGCGCAACCGCGAACCAAAGCGCTACCACGCAGCCACTAACCAATGGCTGCGAGATGATGGGAGAAACGCATGCAACAGGTGGAAGAACGCACGATTGCAACGACCGCACTAGCAGACGCCACAGAAACCGAGCAACCAACGCCACGAAAGGGCAAACTGGCTATGAGCACGATTATGCTGATTTTGATTGCCACTGCGCTAGGGGTGATCGGTCAGATGATGCTAAAGCAGGGGATGGGATCGATGGGGCCATTGGCGCTGACATTAGACACGACTCCCAGCATTGTTTGGCGAATCGTCACCTCGCCGATGGTGATTGGCGGTCTACTGATCTATGGCATCGGCACCTTCTTCTGGCTGATCACTCTCTCGCGAATCGAACTCAGCGTGGCCTACCCGTTCGTGAGTCTCAACCATATCATCATCTTCCTATTGGCATGGCTTGTGTTGCACGAACAGGTGAACCCGCTGCGCGCCGCTGGCGTGATAGTGATCTGCGCCGGTATGTTGATGGTTGCGCGCTCCTAGCTATCGTTCACATCACCGTATTGGGGGGAGGATCATGAACACACTCACGTCATACTTTGACCAAATTCGCCAGACGCTTGAGCAGTTGCCGCAGGCGTCGCTGCAACAGGTGGCTGATGCGCTGTGGGCAGCGTATAAACGCGATGCCACCATCTTTGTGTGCGGGAATGGCGGTAGCGCCGCGACTGCCTCGCATTTTGTCTGCGATTTGGCGAAGTGGACGATCAAACCATCAGTGCGCCGGGTGCGCGCGATCGCCCTCACCGACAATGTACCGCTCATTACCGCATGGTCGAACGATCAAAGCTATGCCGATGTCTTCGTCGAGCAATTAAAGGCGCTCTATCGCGATGGCGATATCATCGTCGCCATTTCGGGCAGCGGCAATTCGCCGAACGTGGTGCGCGCCATCGAGTGGGGTAATGTAGTTGGCGCTGTCACCATTGGCCTGACCGGCTTCAACGGCGGACGCCTGCACCAGATTGCGCAGATCGGTCTGCACATCAATAACCACGTGATGCCGCAAGTAGAAGATATTCACAGCACTATCTGCCACGCGCTAGCGGTCAACTTGGGCCAGCAGATTGAACTGTCGCTCCAGCCGGCAATCTTGCAGACAGTTGAAGTAGGAGGTTAGCGATGATCCCGGTTGCCCGTCCTCTGATTGGGCGCGAAGAAGAAGAGGCCGTCCTCGCCGTGTTGCGGTCGGGTATGATCGCGCAAGGGCCGGAAGTGGAGCGATTCGAGACCGAATTTGCCGCGTTATGCGGCACGCGCCATGCCGTTGCCGTGATGAACGGCACCGTCGCGCTGTACCTCGCGCTCTTGGCCCACAATATCGGGCCGGGTGATGAAGTGATCACGACACCATTCAGCTTCATCGCCACCGGCAACAGCATCCTGATGGCTGGCGCGACACCAGTGTTCGTTGATATCGATCCGCACACCTACAACATCAATCCCGATCTGATCCCCGCTGCGATCACCTCGCGGACGCGGGCGATTATGCCAGTGCATCTCTACGGGCAACCGGCTGATATGGCGCCGATAATGGAGTTAGCGCAGCGGTACCATCTGGCCGTGATCGAAGATGCCGCGCAAGCCATCGGCGCTACTTACCGCGGCAAACCAGTCGGCAGCTTTGGGGTTGGCTGTTTCTCGCTCTACGCCACGAAAAACGTGACTAGTGGTGAAGGCGGCATGATCACGACTAACGATCCGGCCATTGCCGAGCGGTTACGGTTGCTGCGCAACCATGGCAGCCGGGTGCGCTACTACCACGAACTGCTTGGTTATAACTTCCGGATGACCGACTTGCAGGCTGCGATTGGCCGGGCGCAATTGGCCAAGTGCGATCGCTTCAATTCAAAACGAATCGCGAACGCCGCGTTTCTAAGCGAACAGATTCGCCACTCCGCCGTGATTACGCCCTTTGTCCAGCCTGATGTGCGGCACGTCTTCCACCAGTACACCATCCGGGTATTAGGTGATCGCGACGCAGCGATCAAGCAATTGAATGCAGCCGGCGTCGGCACGGCCATCTTCTACCCGCTGCCGATCCCGCAACAACCGCTGTACCGCAAGTTGGGCATTGAAGCCGAAACCCCAGTAGCTGATCGGGTGGCGCGTGAAATTATCGCTTTGCCGGTGCATCCGGCATTGAGCGACGACGAGCTACACCAGATCGCAGCAGCGGTCAATGCATTGACTGTGAGCGATCCGGTGACTGCCTAGCGACGTTGTAAAACCAATACCTGCGATGACCGGCCTTGCCGCTGCTAGCGGCGGGAAATGGGCAACGGGGGTCAAGAAAGGGAGATGCAATCAATGGTCGATATTATCGGCGGCGGCATTCTCGGGCTAAGCCTTGCGTATGAGCTGCTCAAGCGCGGCACACCGGTACGGGTGTGGGAGCGCGCCAGCACGCTTGGCGGGCTCATGGGCCGCACGCGCTTTCCTGAGCTTGGCGGGATGGAGTGCGATCGCTACTATCACGCGATCCTCAGCAGTGATCGCACCCTGATGAACCTGTTTGATGAGCTTGGACTGCGCAGCCGCTTGCGCTATACCGCGACCAAGATGGGCTTTTACCACAACGGCAACATCTACCCGATGTCAACGCCGTTGGAGTTTCTGCGCTTTCCGCCACTGCGTATGATCGATCGTCTGCGCCTCGCTTACACCATTCTTGCCTGCCGCCAGATCAAAGACTGGCGCCGTCTCGAACAACTCCCGGTCGCCGAGTGGCTCACCCGTCTCAGTGGTGAACGCACGGTGCGTCATGTGTGGGCGCCACTGCTACGAGCCAAGTTCGACGGCGATTTTAGCCAAGTGCCGGCCACCTACATCTGGTCACGGCTAGTGCGCACGACCGATACCCGCACCAAAGGCGGCAGCCAAGAGTTGATGTGCTACCTGCCCAATGGCTATCAAGAATTGATTGATGCGCTGGCGGCGGCTATCCGGCAGCGCGGCGGCCAGATCGAACTGAACGCGACAATCGACACGATCAAAGTTGAGGATGGGCGCGTCAGCGGGCTGGTTGTCAATGGTCACGAAATCTCAGCCGACCATGTGGTGATTACGGCCCAAACCCCAATCGCCCGCCGGTTGTTGCCGCCGGAAGCGGCAGCCGTATCAGCACGGTGGGGCCAACTCGACGGCTTTTTGGGCATTGTTTGCATGCTGGTCGTGCTGCGCCGCCGGCTGACGCCCTACTACACACTCAATATCACCGACGAGCGCATTCCGTTCACCGGCGTCATCGAGACGACCAACTTGATCGATCCGCAGTACGTGGGCGGGTATCATCTCGTCTACCTGCCGAAATACGTCGCCGCCGACAGCCGGTTTGCCCGTATGCCTGATGATGAGTTGCGTCACGTCTTCCTTGGCTATCTGCGGCAGATGTTCCCCGATCTGCGCGACGATGAGATCGCTGCGATCCGGATCGGGCGGGAACGGTATGTGGAGCCAATCCACCCCATTGGCGCAACCGACTTGATCCCGCCGATCACCACTGACATTCACGGTCTTTTCCTTGCCAATACCGGCCAAATCTACCCGCAACTCACCAACGGCGAATCGGTTTGCGCCTTTGCGCGCTCGGTAGCAGGACAGATTCAGCCGATCGTTACCCAGCATCCATCGGCAGCCGCTTTATCACTTGCCTGAGGTGACGTATGAGCCTGACCAGTGTTGAGCTAACCAAAGTAGCTGCTACTCATTCCGACCGCGAGGCGATCTCGTACCGGAAGCTGGCTCTGATCGGCACGCTGATGGTAGGCGACGCAGCGGTGATTACCTTGAGCTTCCTACTCGCGTATGCGGTGCGCTTTTTCACCAACTTGCCCATCTTCGCCGAAGGCGCAATGCAACCAGAGTTTTATAGTCTCTTGATTGCAATGCTGGTGCCCGGCTGGATCGCGCTCTTTGCGATGCATGGACTGTACCAGCACACGGCGCTGTTCAACGGCACCCACGAATACAATCAGGTCTTCAATGCCGCCAGTAAGGGGATGTTGTTGGTCGTCATACTTACCTTCTTCTTGCCGGATATCGTCGTGGCTCGCGGCTGGCTGGTGATGAGCTGGATCCTCTCGTTTAGCTTAACGATCGCGTGGCGGTTCGGCTTTCGCCGCATCGTGTACTGGTTGCGGCGGCGTGGCCATTTGCTTGAGCGCGTATTGTTGGTCGGCGCTACTGAAGAGGGCCGGGCCATTGCCGAGCAGTTGCTGGCCGAACAACGGGCTGGCGCGCAGATTGTGGGCTTTATTGATGACCGGTTGCCGGTGGGAAGCGACGTGATCGCTGGCAAGGCGCGGATATTGGGGACAACACGTGATTTTGTGCAACTGGTCAAAGAACAAAACGTTGAGACGATTATTATTGCCGATACCAACTTGATCCGCGAACACCTGATCAACCTCAACGGCGCCATGGATCTGCTGAACCAACTCGAAGTGCGGCTAGCGCCGGGGCTGTTTGACCTGCTTACGATTGGCGTGCAGGTACGCGAGCAAGGGGCAGTACCGCTGTTAAGCCTCAACAAGACGCGCATTACCGGCTTGCATGCAATTGGCAAGACGATCATCGACCGGGTAGGAGCGCTGGTTGGCCTCATCTTGCTCGCACCGCTGTTTCTGATCGTTGCAATCGCGATTAAGCTTGATAGTCCCGGCCCGATCTTCCACCGCCGGCGCGTGATCGGAGTCGGCTACCGCGAGTTCGATGCGTTCAAGTTCCGCACAATGTACGTTGACGGCGACCAGCGCCTCACGCCGGAACAGCGGGAAGCATTACAAACCCACGGTAAGCTGAAGGACGATCCCCGGATTACGCCGATCGGTCGCTTTTTGCGCCGCACGAGCATCGATGAACTCCCACAACTCTTCAATGTGTTGCTGGGTCAGATGAGCTTGGTTGGGCCACGCATGATCACCACCAGCGAAATGCACCATTTTGGGCGCTGGCAGCATAACTTGTTGACTGTGCGACCGGGCTTAACTGGGTTGTGGCAGATCAGTGGGCGGAGCAATCTCGGTTATGAGCATCGCGTCCGGCTCGATATGCACTATATCCGCAACTATTCGATCTGGTTAGACCTGTTGATTATCTATCGCACTATCCCGGCGCTCTTGAAGGGTGAAGGAGCGTATTGATTATACGTCATAGGACGGGGAGGGGAGCAATGGAACAACGGACACTACGGGCAGCGGTGATCGGAGTCGGCAGCATGGGGCGCAACCATGCGCGCGTCTACGCGAGCCTACCGGGGGTCGAACTGGTAGCGGTCTGCGACACCAATATCGCCGCTGCGAACAGTCTGGCCAGCATCTACCGCTGTCACGTGTACACCGATTACCACGATATGTTGAGTAGCGAAGATCTCGATCTCGTGTCAGTAGTGGTGCCAACCAAATACCACTTTGCGGTGGCGAGCGCAGTGATTAGTCATGGTGTGCATGTGCTGATTGAGAAACCGATTGCTGCGACCGTCGAGCAGGGTTGGATGCTGATCGAGGCAGCGCAGCGGCAAGGCGTGATCCTCACCGTTGGCCACATCGAGCGATTTAACCCGGCGATCATCGCGCTGAAAGAGCAATTGAACAACCACGAGTTAGGCAATCTGTTCCAGATTATGTCACGCCGAGTCGGCCCCTTTCCAGCCCGGATTATGGATGTCGGCGTCGTGGTTGATCTCGCAACGCACGAGATCGATATTCTCAACTACCTGATCGGCTCGCCGATCATGCGGATGCATGTCGAGTTGCACCGCCACTTACATCAGAGCCATGAAGACATGCTCTCGGCGCTGCTGCGGTTTGAAAATGGTATGATCGGTGTGCTCGACATTAACTGGCTGACGCCAACCAAAATCCGCGAACTGAGCGTCATCGGCGAGCGGGGGATGTTCGTCGCCAACTACCTTACCCAAGACCTGACCTTCTACGAGAACGATTCGTGCCAAGGGCGGGCGTGGCCGGAATTGGCGTTGATTGGAGTCAGTGAGGGACGTAGTATCCGGCTGAAGGTGCCGCGACGCGAACCGCTGTATGAAGAGCTGCGCAGCTTCTGCGCAGCAGTGCGAAACGGCACCGAGCCGGCTATCAGCGGTGAGGCAGGTGTGGCGGCGCTGGCAATTGCCAATCAGATCGTCGAGGTTGGCTTGCGCGAACAACCGGCGGCAGGACTGATCGAGCGGGCGTTGGCCGTAGGGATATAGGGCGGGTCTGGTACGGGCGGGTTTCCAACCTGCCCGCACCCTATCTCACCGCGATCGCTTGATCCGGTAGCCAGCGGCTTCGCGATCCCATGCGTTACCAACCCCCTCAGCTTTAAGTTTGTACTTCTCAACCCGCTCGGTAGCCGTTTTGGGTAAGCTGTCGCGGAATTCGATGTAGCGCGGCACAGCAAAATAGGCCAGCCGTTCTTCGCACCAGCGCACCAACTCGAGCGGATCGAGCGTCGCGCCGGGGCGTAGCACCACCACCACCTTAACCTCTTCCTCACCCAATTCGCTCGGCACACCAACTGCGGCGCTCTCAAGCACGGCGGGATGCGTATTGACTGCTCGCTCAACTTCCCACGAGGAAATATTCTCGCCTCTCCGCCGGATTGACTGCTTGATCCGGTCGATGAAGATTGCGTAACCCGCCTCATCGAGCTGGCCAAGATCGCCGGTATGGAACCAGCCGCCGCGCATTGCCGTCGCCGTCTGCTCAGGCTGCCGGTAATACCCCATCATAATGAGGTTCTCGCGCTGCGGGCGAATCGCAATCTCACCGGGGACGCCGGGCGGGAGCGGGGTGTCATCGGGGCCAACGATCGCCAATTCAAATCCCGGCATAGCAACGCCGAAGGTTCCTACCCGCACCGCATCGCGTGGGTTAGCGACGCAAAAGCCGGCAGTCTCGGTCAGACCATAACCTTCGATGATCGTCAAACCAAACCGCTCTTCAAACGCACGCCACAGATCGGGTGGGGTTGCTGCGCAGGCCGCTATGCGCACCCGGTGGGCGAGGTCATCGGGAGAGGGCGGCTGTTTCATCAAGATCGGGATCATCGCGGCTAGCAGATTGCAGATGGTCGCCCCCAAATCGGCCAATTGCCGCCAATAACGTGAGGCGCTGAATTGTTCGAGCAGCGCGATGGTTGTGCCGCGATAGATCGCCGGCAACACGGTATGGGCCTGCGCATTGATATGAAAGAGCGGCAGACTAGTACCGAAAACATCATCCGCCGTCGCCCCAATCATCACATCAGCAAAGAGCGCTGCCGAGTGGAGATAGGCGTGATGGTTGAGCATGACCCCCTTGGGCGGGCCGGTGGTACCAGAGGTGTAGAGAATGCTGTGTAGATCAGTGGCATGGCCGGGGGTGGGATCGGCATGCCGCGCTGCGGCGAGCATTGTGTGCCATGCGAAACAATCCGGTGCGGTGACAGTACCTCGCACTAGCAGATGGCGCAGTTCGGGCAGTTGTTCGTGCAACGCCGTGATACGTTCAAGCAACGACTGCTCGATCACCAACACCTTTACGCCAGCATGTTCGAGAATGTAATGCAACACATCGCCTTTGAGGTGAATGTTGATCGGCACTGTCACCGCCCCAAGGCATGCACAACCAAACCATGCCCAGAGATAATCGGGCGTATTGCCAAGCATTAGCGCCACCCGATCACCGGAGCGTACACCGAGATCGGCCAAGACACCGGCGGCGCGCCGGGCCAGTTCGGCTGCCTCGGCGTAGCACCACTGCTGATCGGCAAAGCGGAGGAAGACGCGATCAGGCTGGCGTTCGGCCTGAGCCACCAGAGTATGCCAGAGTGTGTTCATAGACATATCGGTACAATTAAACGCGGCTTATACGGCTATTGTACCTCATGTGAGGCGAAAGGTGTCCCCCCACCCGGGGAGGGGAGATGGGCGGAATGTATTCCGCCCTACATTCAGGGCGGGTGGTGCTAGGAGGGTGCTATGGATTCCACCCCCGTCGAGCCGTTGGACGAGGAGATGTCCCCTCACCCCCGGCCCCTCCCCCACCCGGGGAGGGGAGATGGGCGGAATGTATTCCGCCCGGCGATTCGGGGAACTTTGCCCCTCACCCTAGCCCTCTCCCTGTTGGGGAGAAGGGGAAGGGGATGGTGCTGCCTCCATCAACGCGCGTTCGCCCATAGCGGCCAGCAACTGCTCATCGCGGCAATCGCTACCGACGCTCAGAAACGCCAACCAACCCACACCAGCAACCACCAGCGCCAACGGCAGCCACGATGCGCCGAACGCCGGCCAGAACGCGCTGAGGGTAGCAACCGCACCGCTACCATGCAATTGATACCATTGCACGCCTAGGCCCATCAAGCCAAACGCGCTGACTTGCAACGGGCGTAGACGCGGACCATCGATCCGGCACGAGACAGCCTTCCGTTGGCGCCAATGGGCAATCACCCCGCCGCCGATCAAGCTCACGGCCACACCTATGCCGCCACCACCGGGGCCAAGCGCCAGCTCTAACCCGATCGCGACCAGCAACCCCGCTATGATGGCCATACTCCAACGCACCCACCGATAGACAAACATCGTATGCTACTCCAATTTCACCGGCCCCAACTCAGCCTCAAGCACATTGAGCGCAGTGCGCAACACCTTAATCCGAGCATACTTCTTATCTTCCGCCTCAACGATCGTCCACGGCGCAAACGGCGTGCTGGTGCGCAATAGCATCTCATCGGCTGCTTCGAGATAGAGCGGCCACTTTTCACGGTTGCGCCAGTCTTCATCGGTCAATTTCCATGCCTTATACGGCACATTTTGGCGCTCGGTAAAGCGGCGCAACTGCTCTTCGGGACTAATGTGCAGCCAGAACTTAGCAATAATTGCGCCGAAATCAACCAATTGGCGCTCGAACTGGTTAATCTCGGCATAGGCGCGCCGCCACTCATCGGGCCGGGCAAAGCCTTCGACTCGTTCGACCAGCACCCTCCCATACCACGAACGATCAAAGACGGCGAACTGGCCGCGGGGCGGTAATCGACGCCAAAAACGGTAGAGGTAGTGGCGTGCTTTGTCATCGCCAGCCGGCGCGGCAATTGCATGGACAGTATATGCCCGTGGATCGAGTTCGGCGGTTAGGCGTTGGATAGCACCACCTTTGCCGGCGGCATCCCAGCCTTCGAACACGAACACGACTGGCCGTTTCTGATGGTAGACTTGCAAACCGAGCAGATACAGTTTGGCCTGCAACTGTTTCAACTCGCGGTGATACACATCATCATCAAGGCGCAAACTCAGATCGACCCGCCGCAACGGCCCAGCAGCGCGCAGCAGTGGCGCAGCAGGAGTGGTAACAACTGGCGTTGGAGCCGGTTCGAGCTGGTGATTCGCTGTGGCAACAGGCATAGAAACCACGGCTGCCGGTTTGCCATCAGCCGCGCCTATCGCTGGCATCCGGATCGCCACATTATAGCGTCGCAACCCTACACCACTATCATCAATACTGGCACCGCGATTGGCGGCGGTAATACCCAACCGGCTTTCCAAGGCTCCCACAATAACTTGCAGCACGGTCAAGCGGGCATAGCGTTTATCAGCCGCCGGAACAATGTGCCACGGCGCAAAGGCGGTATCGGTGCGAGCCAGCATCTCTTCAACGGCGCGGTAGACCCGCTGGTAGTGCCGGTTCTGCCAGCGATCCTCTTCCGTCACCCGCCACGCATTGAGCGGATCAGTCAATAGCTTGGCAAACCGGCGTGACTGCTGTTTCTTGGTAATGTGCAGCCAAAATTTAAGAATGAGCGCGCCATCATCAGCCAATTGGCGCTCGAAGATTGCCGCATCTTCGCAGCGGGTGCGCCACTGATCGCGGTCGCCGTTGGTCGTGTAGGCGGCCAGTAACTCGCGATACCACGAACGATCAAAGAAGGTCATCTGGCCGTAGCTTGGCACCTTCAGCCAGAAACGGTACAACCACGGATACTGTTGCTCGTAGGTGCGCGGCGGTGTAATCGAGTGGACACGAAAGCCACGCGGATCGAGACGGCGGGTCAAGGTGGCGATTGTACGCGCTTTAGCGGTACCGGCCCAGCCTTCAAACACGAAGATGGTCGGGATGCGGGCATCAAGCAACATCTGCTCAAGATCAAAGAGTCGCGCCTGCAATTCGGGAGCAGTCTGCTGATATTCCTCTTTGCCGAGCGTCACATCAGTACTACAGCGATCAAGCATAGTTTAATTCCTCGCTGATAAACCCGTCCCACGTATAACCATTCTCAGCATAGAGTGCTAAAAACACTTCAACCACTTGCGGATCGAAATGGCGGCCCGCCTGTTCGCGAATATAGGCCAGCGCGCATTCCGGCGGCCATGCCGCCCGATATGGCCGATTACTGGTCAGCGCATCATAAACATCAACGACAGCAAAGATGCGAGCTGCCAACGGTATCTCCTCGCCGCGCAAGCCGCGCGGATAGCCGGTACCGTCCCATTTCTCGTGGTGGCACCATGGAATTGCAAGAGCGGGGGCAAGAAAATTGATTGGGCGCAACAATTCAACAGCTAAGGCGGGATGGGTGCGCATAATCGCCCATTCCTGCTCGTCGAGCGGGCCGGGCTTATTCAAAATTGCATCAGGAATGCCCATCTTGCCAATATCATGCAACAATGCGCCCCACCGGATATGCACGATCTCTTCGTCCGAAAAGCCCATCCGCTCAGCAATACGCACTGTTAATTCGGTGACACGACGCGAATGGCCTTCGGTCTCGTGATCGCGTAAATCAAGGGCGCGCGCCCAGCCCTCGATAGTTGCATCATACGCAGCCCGCAATTTATCATGGGCATGTTGCACCTGTTCAAAGAGATCGATACGGCGCAGTGCATTACCCACCCGTTCGGCAGCGGCAGCCAAGAGATCAACGATGAATGCCGAAATCGAACGAGCGCAGATCAATGTTGCCACCGCATGGCAATGATGATGCGCACAATCAAAGCAACGGAACGAGACAACAACAATTTCACCAGTAGGTGCCAGCCCAGCAGGAGCCGGCTTGCGCCACACTGGACAATCTATCCATTGCTGCTCCCAGTGCGACAACCAATCAGCCAAGCCAGTAAACAGTGAGGGATCGCCAAATACTTGCTCGATCTGCCATGTCTCGTCCGTCTGCCGCCACAAGGCTACCGCATCAGCTTGGGTAATGGTGTGAAGCTGCTGTACCAACACCAAGGCCAACTCGGCCCAGTTTTGGGCCGCACGCATGACCTCGTTTAAAGCGTTTATAATCGTCTGCTTCTGCTCGCGTTGCACCCGCTCGGAAATATCTTGCTTCACGGCAATGAAATGTTCGATTACGCCATCGCGCTTGACCGGCGTAATCGTCATCTCTTCATGGTACAGCGAACCGTCTTTGCGACGATTGATCAACTCGCCACGCCATGACTGACCGCTCAGGATTTGCGCCCACATTGCGGCGTAAAACGCCCGATCCTGCTGCCCTGAACGCAATAAGCGGGTATGCTGGCCAAGCATCTCGGCCACCGAATAGCCGGTCAAGGTTGTAAACGCCGGGTTTGCCCATTCGATGGTGCCATTGGTATCGGTAATCACTATCGCCTGCGCCGACGCATTTAGCGCCGTTCGCAGCAAATCGAGCTCAGCTTGGGCTTTTCTACGTTCGCTTATATCGCGGATCACGCTCAACAACACTCGTTCGTTGCCAATATCGGCGCCGATCGAACTCACCTCAACCGGAAACACGCTGCCATCGCGACGCAGATGCAAAGTCTCAAACAAAATGCCTTGCATATTGGCCTGATTCATCTGATCACGCACGATCTGGCGCGTCTCAGGCGCGCACAAGTCATAGATCGTCTGGGCGCAAAGTTCAGCCCGGCTATAGCCATATACGCGCTCGGCAGCAGCGTTGGCTTCAAGAATTCGACCATCGCTCGCCCGGATAAACAGCACAATATCGCGGGTATAGGCGCTCAGCAACTCATAACGCGCCAGCCGGGCCGCCGCTTCGACCTGCGCCGTCACATCGCGTGCAATCCCTTCGACGGCGCCATCAACCACCACAAAGCGCACATCAAGCCAAACATACCGCCCGTCGTTCCGGCGGGTGTATAGCTGGATCTGGCCGCGGCCTTGGGCGATCAGATGTTTCGCCTGCTCGATCTGCGATTGATCAATGAATGCACTAACCGCTGGCATCTGCGTGAGCAATTGTTCCGGCTCATACCCAAGAATGTCGCGCACTGCTGGATTAACCAAATCAAGCTGCGACTGCGGCGCGAGCGCATAGCGAAAGATAATATCCGGCGCTTGTTCGGCCAGACGGCGAAAACGGGCTTCGCTCTGCTGAAATGCTGCTTGCGCCGCGTCGCGTTCAGTTGCGCGTTTACGTGACTCGATAATGTGGGCTAGGTTGCCGGCCAATAGCATGCCAATATCGATCACCGTTTCACTGAAAAAGTCCGGCTGTTCAGCGTACAGATTCAGCGTTCCGATCACCCGACCATCAATATACAACGGCAACGCCGCCGACGATCGCAACCCGCGCGGCAAGGCAGCGTCACGCCAAGGTTTCATGCGCGGATCGGTCGCAATATCGGCGGCGACCACTGGCTGGCCGAACCGCAAACTCGTGCCGGTCGGCCCGCAACTCCGCTCGGCGTCATCTAACCGGATCTGCACCACATCCACGTAATCGCTGGCCGGCCCCCAGCGCGCGACCGGCACTACCTGCTGCGTTGCCGGATCAACTAGTCCGATCCATGCAAGGCGTAAGTCAACCTCTTCGACCGCCAACCGGCACACTTCCTGTTCGAAGAGTGGTGATGGCGGCGCATTGATGGACAGTTGATGCAAGCGGGTGGCTAAACGGCTCAGGCCGCGTTGCAAGTCGATTTGATGCCAAAGCTGGGTAATAAGGCTATAACCGAACAAGGCGCTGGCGGCGATAAAGCCAATATCGAGCGGCAATCGCGTCCAAGATAGTAGCGTTTGATCGTGCCGCATCCAGAGATGCATGATCAAGAGCCACATCGTCGCGAGCAGGATATAACCGCCGGTGAAGCGAACAAGGTATTGGGCTGAAAGCGATTTATTCTTCATAGCATCACCAGCGCAAGGTGGGTGCTTGCGTGATGGTATTGTAACAAATTGATGCAGCGAAAAACGTACCAATTAAGCTGTTATGAGCACAATTGTCGCAACTCGCCGTAGCTAAATAGAAATGTTATGGAAAGATTAGTGGCGTATAATACATCAAAGAGTCGCCACATCAGCTCGAGGAGTCGCGCTATGCCATCAATCACTGATCACACCGCCGATGAGATCGAACGGCTCGTCGAAATTGCCGAACACCTGCGCGATGGCGACTTCACGATTGACGTGCCGGCCGTGCAGAGTCACGACCAACGGATCAGCCGGCTAGCAGCCTCGCTCCGCGAACTGGCTGCTAGTCTTGCCCGCCGCCAGCGCGAGATCGAGACCCTACACCGCATTACCACCCGCATCAATGCCGGCCTCATGCTCGATGAAATCCTCGACGGCGTGTATAACGACTTTCGCGAGGTGATTCCTTATGAGCGGATTGGGTTTGCCCTGCTCGAAGACGGCGGTAAGGTGTTGCGCGCGCGTTGGGCTCGCACCAGCTTACCCGCAGTCCATTTGAAACGCGGTTACGCAGCACCGATGGCCGGCAGCAGCCTTGAGAAGATCATACAAACTGGTCAACCACGCATCATCAATGACCTCGTACAGTATTTGCGCCGCAAGCCCGAGTCAGAATCAACCCGCCTGATCGTCAACGAAGGGATTCGCTCTTCGCTGACCTGCCCACTGATCGCCAACGGCGTACCGGTCGGCTTTATCTTCTTTTCAAGCACCAAACCCAATACCTACACCAACGAGCATATCGAACGTTATATGCAGATTGCCGAGCAGTTGTCGGTCATTGTGGAAAAAGGCAACCTCGTCTCGCAACTCGCGGCTCAAAAAGAGCTGCTCGAAAAGCAAAACGCCGAACTCCGCCGCTTATCGGCGCTCAAGAACAACCTGCTCGGCATGGTAGCCCACGACTTGCGCAACCCAGTAGCGATTATCCAGATGATGACCGCTATTCTGCGCAACCAAGAATTGCAGCGCCCGCCGGAAGAGCGCCAGCGGATGCTCGATGACATCTATCGCCAGACCGAGCGCATGCTAGCAATGCTGAACGATCTCCTTGATCTGAGCCAGATCGAGAATGGCACGGTGACGATTTCACCCGAACCGGTGGCGATCAAGCCATTGCTGGAAGAGACGATCAACCGCCACCAGTTATTAGCCAATCCCAAACAAACCCGCATCGAACTGGCGAGGTCGATTGATGGCACGGTGTATGCCGATCCATTGCGTCTTCGCCAAGTGCTCGACAACCTGATCTCAAACGCGGTCAAATTCTCGCCTCCCGGCAGTACCATTACGGTGAGCGCCGAACGCGACGGCGACTGGTGGAAATTTGCGGTATCCGACCAAGGGCCGGGGATTAGCCCCGATGAACGCAGCCGGCTGTTTGAAGCGTTTAGCCGGCTATCCGCCCAGCCCACCAGCGGCGAAAAGAGCACTGGTCTTGGGCTTGCCATTGCTCGTAAAGTGGTGATGGCTCATGGTGGCGTGATCGATGTCTCGTCTACACCCGGAAAGGGCGCAACCTTCTGGTTCACCCTCCCTGCCGCCCTCCGTGAAGAGGCTTAACTATGCCGCGCATCTCACCGATCCAGCGACTAACACACACGTATATCATTGGCCTCATACTAATTGCCCTGCTGGCAGTTGGCGGTTACTCGCTGCTCGCGATCAATTCGCTGCGGCTATCACAATACGATTCAGTGCTTGACCTCACCTATCGCCAGCAGATCCGCGCCCAGCAAACGGCGCTGCTCGCCACCGAGCTAGCCCTCCTTGCCAATGCCTCGCAGGCCACCTCGATCCGGGCCGAACTGCGCACCCTCAGCTCTGAATTACAGCAAACACACCAACGGTTGCTGGCAGAAGCACCGATAGCCTATCTGACCCACATGACACCAGCCCTAGAGCGGTTTTTGTTTTATGTCAAAAACCTAGTTGAAGCGCCACCCGATCAACTGAGCCGGGATAATCCCGATCTGCGCGCCATTCAAACAAACCTGATCACGGTGCAAAGCGATCTCAGTGCAGCCAGCAGTCTCTTGCTGATGCAAAGTCAAGCCTTGCGTGATCAGGTTTCACTCATACAAGCTGGTGTGCTAGCGATGATTCTCTTCCTCTTGACGGCTGGCGGTCTGCTGGTCATCCGCCCTTTTGCCCGCAGCGCTCGCCGCGAAGCCGACCAACTGCGCATGCTATCGCTAGTCGCCCGTTATACCGACAACGCGGTGATTATCACCGACCGCACCGGCATAGTAGAGTGGGTCAACGAAGGCTTTACCCGCATTTCCGGCTATACTTTCGATGAAGTGCGCGGGCGGAAACCGGGCGAATTTTTGCAGGGACCGGCGACCGATCCGGCCACGGTAGCCGCGATCAGCCAAGCTCTACGCAACGGGGAGTCAATCAAAGCCGAGATCGTCAATTACACCAAGCAAGGCCGGCCCTACTGGCTCGCACTCGACATCTCGCCGGTCTACGACGAGCAGCACAAACTCACGCACTTTATCGCGATCGAGTCAGACATTACTCATCAAAAAGAGATGGAGCGCATGCTGCGCGCGGCGTTGAAAGAGAGCCGCGACGTGATGAATGCACTCGAACAATCAGCTATCCTGTCGATTGCCGATCCCGAAGGGCACATCCTCGAAGTGAACGAACGATTCTGCGCGATCACTGGCTACCGGCCCGATGAGCTAATCGGGAGAGATCATCGCATCTTCAAATCGGGCGTGCATCCGCCAGAGTTCTTTGCCGAGTTGTGGAACACGATCAAAGCTGGCCAGATCTGGCGCAACGAGATCTGTAACCGGGCCAAAGATGGTCACCTCTTCTGGGTTGATACAACCATTGTGCCGTTTATCGGCGAAAATGGCCAGCCCGAACGATACCTCGCGGTGCGCTTTGACATCACTGCGCGCAAGAAGAGCGAGGAAGAGCTACGTGCTAGCGAGACCCGCTATCGCTCGGTGATTACTGCGATGAGCGAGGGGATCGTGGTCATGAATAAAACTGGCGTGATCGAGACGTGCAACGCCAGCGCCGAACGGATTCTTGGCCTGACCCACGACCAACTGGTAGGCCGCACCAGCTTCGATCCGCGTTGGCAAGCGATTCACGAAGACGGCAGCCCCTTTCCCGGTGAAGAACACCCAATCATGGTTGCACTCACCACCGGACGTCCGCAGAGCGATGTCATCATGGGGATACGAAAACCAACCGGTGAATTGACATGGATATCGATCAACTCTCAGCCGCTGTGTGATGAGCATGGGCAAGTCTACGCCGCCGTCGCCAGTTTCCACGACATCACGGCTCGCCGCTTAGCCGAACAAGAGCTACGCTTCCAGAAGACGCTGCTCGAGTGCCAAACTGAAGCCTCACCTGATGGTGTGCTAGTCGTGTCACCCGAACGGCGCTGCCTCTACGCTAACCGGCGTTTCTGCGAGCTGTGGAAGCTCGATAACATTCCCGTCGAACAGGCAATCTGCGCGGCCAGTATGGAAGCCATGCTAGACCAAGTGTGCGATCCGGAGCGGATGCGCAACGAGATTGAGGAGCTTTACGCCAACCCGCACCTGACCAGTAAAGCCGAGATCGAGCTGAAAGATGGCCGCACCTTCGAGCGTTACAGCGCGCCGGTGATCAGTGCCGAAGGCGATTACTACGGCAGAGTGTGGTTCTTCCGCGACGTCACCGAACGGCGGGCGGTCGAGCGGATGAAGAACGAGTTTGTCGCGGTCGTCTCGCACGAATTGCGCACGCCACTGACCTCAATCCGCGGTTCGCTTGGCTTGTTGGCTGGCGGAGTGGCTGGCGAATTACCGCCCCGTGCCGCAGCTATGATCGACATTGCGCTGAAAAATAGCGAGCGGCTAGTGCGGCTGATCAACGACATTCTCGACATCGAGAAGATCGAGTCGGGCAAGATGGTGTTTCAGCTACAACCGGTCGTACTTGACGAACTCGTGCGGCAGACGATTGAAGCCAATCGCGGCTTCGGCCAGCAATACGATGTCAAGATTGAGTTGACCGCTACCTTGCCCAATGTGCAGGTGTACGTCGATCCCGACCGGATGACGCAAGTCATCACCAACCTGATCTCGAACGCGGTCAAATTCTCGCCAGCGGGGGGCAAGGTGGAAGTAGCGATCGGGCGCGAGCCACAAGGACGGGTGCGGATTACCGTTACCGACCATGGGCCGGGGATTCCGGTAGAGTTTCGTGATCGGATCTTCCAAAAATTCGCGCAGGCCGATTCATCAAACACGCGCCAACAAGGCGGCACCGGCCTTGGCCTGAGCATCAGCCGGGCCATTGTTGAGCGGCACGGCGGCCAGATTGGCTTCGTCACCGCAACCGGCGTGGGCACAACCTTCTACGTCGATTTGATCGAATATCGGGCAAACACCACCTCTTTACCGATGCCGGCAGCGCCTCAGTATGCGCCGCGCATCTTGATCTGCGAAGACGATCCCGACATTGCTGCGCTGCTGTCACTGATGTTGCAGCAAGCCGGCTATGCCACCGACGTTGCCCACACATTGGCCAAAGCGCGCGAACTCTTGCAACAACACGACTACCGGGCAATGACGCTTGATCTGATGTGGCCGAACGAAGACGGCAGCACCTTTATCCGTGAAGTGCGCAACAAAGCGCGCACGCGCAATCTACCGATCGTCGTGGTATCGGCGCGGGCCGACGAAGAACAAACCATTGGCGGGGAAGGCGTTGATGTGATAGACTGGTTGCCAAAGCCGATCGATCAGCAACGGTTGCTCACCGCGCTGCGCCGGGCAGCACGGCGCGCCAGCGCGAGCCGGCCCCAAGTGCTGCATATCGAGGACGACAGTGATGTGGTTGCGGTCGTGCGGTTGTTATTAGCCGATATTGCCGAGGTGCAACAGGCAGCCACCATCGCTGAAGCGCAGCACTTGTTACGTACCCAAACGTTTGATCTGGTTATTCTCGATCAGAACTTGCCTGACGGCAACGGGATTGATCTCTTGCCACTGATCGAGAGCCAGCAACCGCCACTGCAAGTCATCCTCTTCTCTGTGCGCGATCTCGACCCGGAAATTGCCAATCGCGTCGCCGTTACGTTGGTCAAATCACGCACGACGAATGCCGAGCTCCTGACCGCCGTGACGCGCCTGCTCGATCAGGCTGCTCCCGCCTCAACATCGCCCACATCGACTAGGTAAAGGAGAACCGCGTATGGCATCGTTGCAGAAAATCCTCTTCGTCGAAGACGATCCTGATATTCAGATGGTGGCCCAACTGGCCTTAGAAGCGGTTGGCGGCTACACTGTGCAGATGTGCAGTTCAGGAGCTGAAGCATTGGCAGTGGCTGAACAATTTGCGCCTGATCTGATCCTGCTCGATGTGATGATGCCGGGGATGGACGGCCCGACGACGCTGGCCGAGTTGCGGAAGAAGCCGGCGCTGGCACAGACGCCAGTGATCTTTATGACGGCGCGGGTGCAGCGCCACGAAGTCGAGCAATACTTGGCGCTTGGGGCAGCCGATGTGATCTCGAAGCCATTTGATCCAATGACATTATCAGCGCAAGTGGCTGCAATCTGGATGAAAGCCTATGAAACCCGATCCTGCTGAACAGTTTGAAGCATTGCGCCGGCGCTACGCCTCGCAGATTGGCGACCGGGTCGAGGCGATTGTAACGGCTTGGCGCCAGCTCGAGCAGAGCCAGTGGGACAAGACGGTTGGGATGGAGGCCCGCCAACTTGCCCATAAACTGGCCGGCTCGGCAGCAATGTTCGGTTTTGCCGATTTGGGTGCGGTTGCCCGCGAGATTGACATCGGCCTGAAAGAGTGGCTCGAACATGATCAGCCCCTCGATGTCGCCGCTTACCACGCTTTGGCCCAGCAGGTCAGGCTGTTGCAGCGGATGGTAAAGGAAGGGAAAGTTACAACTGTCTTGCCGGAATCGGCATCTAAACCACCGCCAGTGCTAGCGCCAACACCCGCCGATCAACCATCTGAGCCACCGCCGCCATCGACGACCTTACCCCAACCACTAGCCCTCCACTCCTACGCATCATCGTCACGCGAACCGAACGGTCGTCCACATACGATTATCTTGGTAGAAGACGATCAAGATTTTGCCATCAATTTGAGTGAACAACTCCAGCTCTTCAACTACGATGTCCATCTCGTCAATGATCTCGAAGGATTGCCAACACTGGTGCGCGCGCTCAACCCAGCGGCGATTGTGATGGATGTCGTCTTTCCCAGCGGCGATCTCGCCGGCACCGAGTCCATTGCCGCCATCCAGCGCGAGCGCACAGTGCCGGTGCCGGTCATTTACATATCCCAACGGGATGACTTTACCGCCCGATTGGCGGCCGTGCGCAGCGGCGGGCATGCCTATTTTGCCAAGCCGGTCGATGCCGGACGGTTAATCGAAGCGCTTGATCGTCTGACCGGTGTGGAAGAGAACACGCCGTTGCGAGTGTTGATTGTTGATGATGACCCCGATTTTGGTCAGCGTTGCGTCCAGAGTCTGGAAACTGCCGGTATGTACGCGCGCGCCATTGCCGACCCGCGCGAGACGCTCGACCAGTTGCAGACCTTCCAGCCCGACTTGATCATTCTCGACGTGTACATGCCGATTTGCAGCGGCAAAGAGCTAGCTAGCGTCATTCGCCAACAAGATCGCTACGTTGGCATGCCGATCGTTTTTCTGTCAGCCGAAACCAACCGCAGCCAACAGCAATCGGCCCTTTCGCTAGGGGCAGATGATTTTCTCGCAAAGCCCATTACGCCAGAGGATCTGGTCGCTGCCATTTCGGCTCGCGCCGGCAGGGCACGCTACATCCAGCGTTTTCTCTTGCGCGACAGTCTGACCGGCCTGCTCAACCATCAGGCTGTCGAGGAAGAATTGGCGCGCGAGTTTGCCCGCGCCGAACGGTTACAACAACCGCTGGCCATCGTGATGATCGATATCGATCATTTCAAGCGCGTGAACGACCGCTATGGCCATATCATCGGCGATCAGGTGTTGCGCAGCTTTGCCCGGCTCTTGCACCAACGGTTACGGAAGAGCGATCTGATCGGGCGGCACGGCGGTGAAGAATTTCTGATCGCCCTGCCCAATACCTCGGTGATTGAGGCGCGCACGCTGATTGACGGCATTCGCGAGAGTTTTTCTGCCCTGCGCCACTACGGGCCGGCAGGTGTGTTCGGTGTCACCTTTAGCGCCGGTATTGCCGGCTATCCGCAGCATCGCAGCCAGATCGGGGCCATGCAGGCCGCCGATGCCGCCCTTTACCAAGCCAAACGGGCCGGACGCAACCGGGTGGTGGTTGACATGACCAGCAGTGAAGCTCCTTCGGCAATCACGATGGCCGCAATCGTCCCCTCGCCTGCCGGGCAGCAACTCAATTGGCGCGCGCTGATCATCAGCGCCAATGGCATTCAGCGCCGGTTGCTGCGCCAAGCACTGACCGAACACAACATTATGTACGATGTGGTCGACAATGTTGAACATGCGCTCACGTATGAGTCACCCATTCCTCCCAACTTGATTCTGGTCGATATGACGCAGATCGAGGGTGTACGAACCCCGCACTTGATGTCGCTGCGCGATCATTTTACTGCGGCGCGTATCGTGACGATTGCGCCGGCGGCTGCCGAACCTCGCGCTGCTGCCACCATCGCCTTCGGCACTGATGACTATCTTTTGCTCCCGCTTGCAGCGGGGGCTTTACCAGCCCTGCTCGACCGTCTGTCTGCATCCGAGAGGAACGCGCTATGAAACCGCCCACCCTGCTCATTGTTGATGACGACGATGTTGTCGCCGAGATGCTTGAGGTGATGTTGCGCAATGCCGGTTACGAGGTGCGGCGGGCCGCTAGTGGTGAAGAGGCCTTGCAGCAGATTTACAAAGCTCCGCCTGATGCCCTTATCTGTGATGTGCTGCTACCCGGCATCGATGGCTACACCCTTTGCAAGCGGGTGCGCCAGCATCCATTGACCAAAACGCTGCCGATACTCATGTTGACGGCGCAAGGCGATATTAGCGCCAAGATCGCCGGCTTTGAAGCGGGAGCGAACGATTATCTCGCCAAGCCGTTTGAACCGCCAGAGCTGGTTTACCGGGTGAAAAACTTGCTCGCCCGCACTGTGAGCGCAGCACCGAGCGCACCGTTGCGGCGCGGTAACATTATCGCGGTGTTTGGCGCGAAAGGCGGTGTCGGCAAAACCACCATTGCGGTATCGTTGGCACTTGCCATTCGCTTACGCACCCGCCAGCGCGTCATCATCGTCGATGCCGATCTCACCTTCGGCGATATCGCCGTTCACCTCAATATTGCGCCAACCCGCAGCATCGTTGATATTGTGCGCAGCGGTGATGAGATCGAGCGTGAAATGGTCAATCAGGTGCTGCTAGCCCATCCTTCCGGCTTGCAGGCGCTGCTGGCGCCACCCCGCCCTGAAGAAGCGGAATTGGTCAGTCCTGACCATATCACTCGCATTCTTGATTTGCTCGCCGTCAGTGCCGACTATGTCGTGGTTGATTGCCAGACCAGCTATGACGATCGCACGCTGTCGGTATTTGATCGGGCCGATCACGTCTTGTTGGTGATTACGCCCGAAATTGGCCCGCTCAAGAACACCAGCCTGTTCCTCGGCTTAGCGAACCAGTTAGGCATCAATCCCAACGCTATCAGCATTGTCTTAAACCGGGCCAACTCTGGCGTTGGGATCGGTGTCGGCGAGATCGAGCGCGTCTTGCGGCGCAAGATCAACTTCCACATCGCTAGCGGCGGCCAACCGGTGGTGACATCCGTCAATCGAGGAATGCCACTGATCCTTGAGCAGCCGAAACATCCCTTTGTGCAGCAAATGTTGTACCTTGGCGACCAGTTGGTGAAGCAGTTGGGAACCGTACCAGCCCCCCAAGCCACTGCACTGGCGGCAGAGTAGAGGCGCAGGGCATGGCACATTGAGTGCGGAGTGCGGCAGTTGAACTGTCGCACTCCGAATTTATTATTTCTTACGGGGTCGCCGTAGGCGTCGGCACTTCCGTCGGCACTTCCGTCGGTAGCATCGTTGGTATCTCCGCCGGAGGTATATCTGGCGTGGCAGCCGGCAACTCGATCGGTGGTAATTCTGGCGATAGCGTCGGCGTGGCCGTGAAGAACACCGGCGGCGGTGGAATAATAATCGGAATCGTCGGCGTATTCGTCACCGGGATCAATTCGTAAGGCGTCGCTGTTGGTGAAAGGAGCAGCGGTGCGGTTGGCGAAGCAGCCACTGTGGACGACAATGTCGCCGTAGGCGAGGCAAACTCGGTCGCTGTCAGTGAAGGCATCGTCGTGGTCACCGTCGGTGGCAGCGCTAGCGTGGGGCCGGTTGCAGTCGGAGCTGCAGTCGGATTGAGCATTGCGCCAACAAAGGCAAGACCGCCTAGCGCATACCCAAACAAGGCCAACAGTAACACCGCCAGTAACACACTGTAGATCACACGATCGCGCGGCGCAAGATCAGCGAACCATGCGCGCAGACCACTTGCCGGGGAAACTGAGACCGGCGCTAGCGCAGCCGGCGCTGCCCCAGCCGGAGCAGTCGCCGCCAGCGGGGTTGACGTTGTAGGTAATGGCATCCCCATGTATAATGGGCAACGTACATGGGACGCCGACAAGCAATAGCGAACTTGATAGTCAGGTTCAATTTGAGGGATATCTTGCGCCTGCCCGGCCGCATAGCAGCGATGCTCTGGCGTCGGCGACGCAAACCGGATCGCTTGATTCTGTTTTAATCCAAGGTACGGGCAGTGTCCTGACGGTTCAACCATAACGGCGACGCTCCTGATAACCGGGTCGCTGCCAATTATACGATCTGGCTGCGAGCATCGTCAAAACGTAAAGATATGCGGATTCTGATCCTCTCTGATATTCATTCCAACATCGTTGCACTTGAAACAGTGCTAGCCGATGCCGGTTCGTTTGACGGGTTGTGGTGTCTCGGCGACACGATCGGCTACGGGCCGGCACCGAATGAGTGCATTGAATTGATGCAGCAACACGCCTCGGTCATCTTAACTGGCAACCACGATTTGGCCTGTCTGGGTAAGATTAGTCTCAACGACTTTAACCCCGATGCCCGGCGGGCTAATCTCTGGAACGGCGCTCAACTCAAACCGGCAAACCGTGAATGGATGTTGCCGCTCCAACCAGTCCATACAGTTAACAATCGCTATTATCTTGCGCACGGCAGCCCACGTGAACCGATCTGGGAATACCTGCTTATGCCATCACAGGCGCTCGCCAACCTCGAATGGTTTACCGAACCGGTCTGCTTCATTGGGCATTCACACGTCCAGTTTGCCTTTCGCTGCCCCAACGGCGAAGATCGGTGCGAGCGCATCATACCGGAAGGGAATAGCCAAATCACGCTCACCAGCGATGCGCGCTACTTCATCAATCCCGGCAGCGTCGGCCAGCCACGCGATCACGATCCACGCGCTGCATACGCCATCTTCGACACCGACAAGCAGATCCTTACCTTTAAGCGGGTAGCCTACGATGTGCAACGCACCCAAGAACAGATGCGCAGCTACGGCTTGCCGGCAGCACTGATCTATCGCCTCAGCGTAGGGATGTAATGCGTATGTCACTCGAACAACTCTACCGCCAACGATTTGCCGGCTCGGCTGTCTTGGCCGAACGCGCCTTGCAACGCTTTCCCGGCGGCGCGACTCACGATGGCCGCTACGCCGATCCCTTCCCTCTCTTCATGGAACGCGCCAACGGGCCGTATAAGTGGGATGTGGATGACAATCGGATGATCGACTATTGGTGTGGCCACGGTGCGCTCTTGCTCGGTCACGGCCACCCGGCGATTGTCGAGGCCATCGAACGGCAAGCGCCGGTCTCAACCCATCTTGGCGCCAGCCACCGGCTCGAGCTAGAGTGGGCCGATCTGATCGCCGAGCTTATTCCGGGAGTGGAGCGTATCCGATTTACCGCTTCGGGCAGCGAGGCAACAACCCTCGCCCTCCGCATTGCCCGTGCTGCAACCGGCAGGATGACACTCATCCGCTTTACCGGCCATTTTCACGGTTGGCACGACGCGCTCGCACCCGGCGCTGATCCCGATGACCCCAATCGCGGCGTGTTACCTGAAACACTAGCGAGTTTGATCATCTTACCAACCGACCTTGATCAGGTAGAAGCAACCCTTGCTGCACGCGATGATGTCGCTGCGGTGATCCTCGAACCAACCGGCGCATCGTATGGCTCGATCCCGTTGCCTACCGATTTTTTAGTCGGCCTGCGCGAGATAACCCAACGCCATGGCGTCTTGCTGATCGCCGATGAAATTGTGACCGGCTTTCGCGTCGCTCCCGGCGGAGCCTGCGCGCGGGCCGGCGTTGTTCCTGATCTGGTCTGTCTGGCTAAGATTGTGGCCGGCGGCTTGCCCGGCGGCGCATTGGCTGGCAGGACCGAATTGCTCGACCTACTGGCGCACGACGAGCATGGCCCCCGCGGGCGCATCCGCCAACAGGGAACGTTCAATGCCAACCCGCTCTCGGCGGCGGCAGGAATCGCGATGTTGCGCGCTGTCGCAACCGGTGAACCCGGCGCAATCGCAGCTCAACGCGGCGAACTGCTTGTCAAGATGCTCAACGAACTCTTTGCGAGTAAGGGCCTGCGCGGGTGGACGGCCTTCGGTGATGGGTCGATCTTCCACGTATTTGTCGATCCTGCCACTGATCTTGCCCCCGGCGACATCCCGCGCAATCTGCCATTGGCGACGCTCAAACGCGGTGGCGATGCCCAACTCTTGCGCCGGTTACGCATGGCGCTGCACCTCAACGGTGTGGATCTGATGCGCGGACGGAGCGGGTTTGTCTCGGCGGTGCATAGCGAGGCGGATATTCGCGCTACCGTTGCGGCAGTGGCGGAGTCAATTGAGATGGTGTTGAATGAGACATAATATTTGCGTTGAAACGGTTGCGCTGGGCGCAACCATGTGATGGAGTGCGGCAATGCAACTGTCGCACTCCATTGTAGAGCATCCTATCCGGCGGCAGACGCCCTCGCACATATTGAAAGTTACGCCCTGCCCGCACGGGTATCGAGCGGTCTGTCACGTAGCCAACAAGGTTTGAATTCCATCATGCAAACACAATCAATCTCGCTACCCCGTTCCAGCCTCTTTATCGGGTTTGCCGTCTTGCTCGCCTTCGCCTTGCTCATCACTGCACCTGTCAACCCCGATTGGTGGCAGATTGTGGTGTTGGGGATTGTGCAAGGCATCACCGAGTGGCTGCCGATCTCGTCGACTGCCCACCTCTTGCTGACCAGCCAATTGCTCAACTATCAAGGCAGCATCGGCGGCACCTTTGAGATCGCGATCCAGTTTGGCACCGTCTGCTCGGTGTTGCTCTTTTATTGGCGCGATCTGTTTGGTCAAGCCAACGCTCTGATCGGGCGCGGCGATCCGGAAACGATCGCCACGGCACGCAAGCTTTGGCTCGGTGTGATCATCGCGTTTGTACCGGCGGCGGCGGTAGGCATTGTAGCCCGCGATTTTATCAAAGCGGTGCTGTTCGAGTCGCCACTGGTCATCGCGGCAGCGTTGATCAGCGGCGGGATCATCTTTCTTTGGATCGAACGGGGCAGCACCAAGCGCCGCACTAGCACTGCTGTTGATTTTGCCACTGTCTCGAACCGGCGAGCCTTGACAGTTGGTATTGCCCAAATCTTCGCGCTCGTGCCGGGGGTCTCGCGATCGGGCGCGTCAATCGTTGGCGGGTTGCTGGCCGGCTTCGACCGACCCACCGCGACGGCGTTTTCGTTTTATCTTGCTATCCCAACCCTTGGCGCAGCAACGTTGGTTGATTTAATCGGCAGCCTTGACCAGATTCAGACTGCCGATTGGGGCCGATTGTTGCTGGGCGCAACGGTGGCCATGATTGTCGGATATGGATGCATCGGCTGGTTGCTACGCTACATCGCGACCCATAACTTTACCGTGTTTGGGTATTACCGGATTTTGGCTGGGGTGCTGATTATTGGCGCAGTAGCGCTGGGGGTGTTGTAGGAATAGCCACGAAGAGACACAAAAGACATATATCCTGCTCAAGCCTTTGTGATTCTCGTGTCTTTTTGTGGCTATGCTCACATCGCCCCTCCCCCGCTGAGGAAGGGGCTAGGGTAAGGGCCACATGCCAAGCTACCGTGGAGGAAACGGAACAGCTACGAACACACACCCGCCACTCATATCCCTAAACCTTTGTGACTCTCGTGTTTTGGTGGCAATTCCATCTTGCGGCTATGCTACTTGTACCATTATGACCGATCTGGCTGAACAACCACTCACGCCCGACACGCCGATCGCCATCGCCGGCGCAATCTGGCTGGCGCGGCTATCCAGCGCCGGACTCGCCGAGGGCGATGATGACGACGAACTCGATGAAGATACCCGCGAGCGCCAACGCCACCATGCACGCCAGACCATCGCCAGCTACGAGACGGCGGTGCGCATCTTCACCCGCTGGGCCGAACGCAACGGGAAATACCGGCTGGGTGATTTGCAGATCGGCGATCTGGTGGCATACGCCCGCGCCCTGCGCAAACGCAGCTACGACCTCTCGCAGCGAGCGGCGACAGCGCGGGCCAGTGGCCAAAGCGAACGGCTCTCGGAGCGCACGGTGCATGCCTACGTGCGCCCGCTGTTCGGCTTGCTGGCACTGGCAGACTCGCAAGGGGCGATCCCGTTTCGGATCGCTGCGGCTCGCCCCGAAGTGAGCCGCGTCTTGCCGCGCCTGCCTACCCCGGTCGCGCCAACGCCACCCGACCTGCGCCGGCTGGTACGTTTTTATGACAAGTCTGCCGGCGAAGAGCGTGAGCGGCAGATGCTGACTCGCCTGCGCAACGCTGCGCTACTGCACCTGCTCTTTTCCAGTGGGGCGCGCATCTCCGAGGCGCTCAGTCTCGATGTCGGCGATGTCGCACGCGACCGACGTATCTTGGCGCGAGTAATTGTGCGCGGCAAAGGCCGACGAGAAGGCACCCTCTTCATCCGCAAACATGCCGAACAAGCCCTGCACCGCTACCTTGCCGCACGGAACTGGCCGCCGGCCCGCGAACCGCTGTTTGTCGCCCTCGACCCGCGCACCGGTGGCGGACGACTATCGCGGATCAGCGGCTGGCGGATTGTCACCAGTGCCGCCAATGCACTGGCTGATCGAATGGTGTTGGAGGGCAAAGCTGACGAGGCCGAATTGTTACGTCAAGTTACCCCGCATACCTTCCGCCACTTTGTCGGATATCATTTGTTGAATGAGGGGGTTGCGCTCGCCGAAGTATCGCAAATCTTACGCCATCGCAGCGTCGAAGTAACGCGCAGCTTCTACGCCAGCTACGCTGACGTGCAACTGCAAGAGGTGCATGACCAGTTTAGCGCCGATCCGTGGCCGATGGATGAATAGAACACGGATGTGACAGCTTGGCTATCCGCGCCAATCCGTTTCTCATTTCCACGCATACCACTTATGCAAGAAAATTGTTGTATAATACCAACTATTCGCGTCCCTACTTGATCATCCCGGCATGCAGCAGAGCGGCTGCGTCCGGGCAGAGGAGTTGTTATGGCCGAGATCATTCCCCTGACGCCGGCCGGCGCCGAGGCCCCCGCCGAACCGTTTCGCGGCGGCGCGTGTAAGCTCCATCCGCAGACGATGTGCCCTGCCTTTGGCGCGTTGCGCGTGCTTACCCGGATCGAGGGCGCACAGCCGGCAATGGTGACCGATACCGGCTGCCTGTATGGGTTGACGTTTGTCACTCACTTTTACGCGGCGCGCAAGAGTATTGTCGCGCCGGCATTAGGTACGGCTGAGCTGTCGAGCGGTAAAGTGCAAGAGGCGGCCAACGCGGCGATTGCCGAAGCGGCGACGGCGGCCAATACGTCGTTTATCCCGGTAATTTCGCTCTGCGTAGCCGAAACGGCCGGGTTGGCCGAGGAGCTGCTGCCGCAAGAGGTAAACGGCAAACCGGTCATTTTGGTGCGGGTGCCGGCCTACGCCATCCATTCCCACCCCGAAGCAAAGGATGTGGCGCTAGCGGCGGTGATGCGGCGGTTTGTCGATACTAGCGACGAGCATGAGCCGGGGACGCTAGCGCTGATCGGCGAGGTCTTTCCGGCTGATCCGTTGTTGATCGATGGTGTCCTACGCAAAATGGGCGGACGGGTGGTGACAACGCTCCCCGGCCGGCACGTCGATGAGATTAAACAGGCTGGGCGGGCAGCGGTGGTGGCGGCGCTCCACCCCTTTTACCGCGAGACGATTGGCGTCTTGCGCGAGCGGGGGGTCGCCGTAGTCAGCGGCGCGCCGATCGGCGCTGAAGGCAGTGCAGCATGGCTGCGCGCTATCGGTGCGGCGCTCGACCTTGATGAAGACGCGGTTGAGCGCGTTGCCGCCGAAGAGGAAGCTGCCGCGCGTGGCTTTTTGGCCAGCAAACCGCTGCAAGGCGCGACGATTCTCGTTTCCGGCTACGAGGGCAACGAGATGCTCTATGCCCGCTTGCTGATCGAGGGTGGCGCACGCGTACCTTATGTGAGCACTAGCATTGGCCCCAGCGCCCTTACCGCTGCCGATGAAGCGTGGCTGAAGGCCCACGGCACCGAGGCGGTGATCTATCGCAAGACGCTCGAAGACGATCAGGCGGCAATGGCGCGCTGGTCGTTCGATCTCGTGATCGGCACCACCACGCTGGCTGCCTACGCCAAAGAGAAAGGCATTCCGTCGGTCTACTACACCAACATTCTCAGTGTGCGCCCGCTCTTTCTCGCTGGTGGCATGGTCGCTTCACTCAGCTTTGTGCGCGACCTGCTCAACCGCAAACCGATCTACGACCGCATGCTGGCGTTCTTCGAGGGTGATGAGGGCCGGGAGGCGAACCGATGAGTATTACCTTGATCCGCGATATTTCCGATACCAGCAGTTATTGGGGCGCGTCATGGGTGTTCGGCTGCTTCCCCGACGTGCATATTGTCTGTGACGCTCCAATCGGCTGTTACAACCTGCTTGGGATGGCGGTGACCGATTATACTGACGCGCTCCCACATATGGCGAATCTGACACCGACCTCCATCCGCGAAGAGGACGTGATTAACGGCACGGCAAAAGCGCTGATCCGCACGATTGACGATCTGCGCACGATGGGGATGCTGGAAGGCAAACGGCTGCTGGTGGTTTCGACCGCCGAGAGCGAGATGATTAGCGCCGATCACGCCCAACTGGTAGCGCAGATCGACCCTGAAGCGCGGTTCTTCTGGAGCCAGTCGCTCGAACAGGATGAGTGGACGGGGCGCGAGCGGGCGTTGCTGTTTGCGTGGGAACAGTACGGCAAGCCATTTGTGCCGGCGGATGTCAAACCCCGCCCGCGCACGGTCAATATCATCGGCCCTTCGTTAGGATGTTTCAACGCGCCTAGCGACCTCTTCGAACTCAAGCGGTTGATCACTGGCATTGGCGCCGAGATTAATCTCGTTTACCCCTACGAAGGCAGTATCGCCACTACTCCCAAGCTGGCGGAAGCAGCGATCAACGTGGTGATGTACCGCGAGTTTGGCCAAGGCTTAGCCGAAGCGTTGGGCCGTCCCTACCTCTTCGCACCGTTCGGCGTCTTTGGCACTACTGCCTTCTTGCGCGAACTCGGCCAACTGCTCGGCCTCGACCCGACGCAAGTCGAGGCGTTCATCGCGCATGAGAAGCGTACCACCCTGCAACCGGTGTGGGACCTGTGGCGTGGCCCGCAAAGCGACTGGTTTGCAACAGTGGATTGCGCTATTGTAGCTGCGCGCAGCTATGCCGATGGGTTGCGTAGCTTCCTTGGCGATGAGCTAGGGATGAAGATCGCGTGGGTATCGGGCCGACCGCGTCGAGACGACGAGCCGGACAACATCGAAATCCGCAAGCGACTGCATGCCAAAGCGCCGGCGTTCGTGTTCGGCAGCATCAACGAGAAGATTTATCTGGCTGAAGCTAACGCGCGTGGCACGCACTACATTCCGGCCACCTTCCCCGGCCCGGTCGTGCGCCGTACAACCGGTACGCCGTTTATGGGGTATGCTGGGGCGGCCAACCTCATGCAAGAGCTGGTCAACCGCTTCTATGAGACGGTAATCAACTTCTTACCGGTCGAGACAGTGACGCCAACCGCCGGCGGCCCGCCCAAGCCGAGCGGAGCCGAGACGATGCCGTGGACGAAGGAAGCAACCGACCGGCTGAACGCGGCACTTGACGCGGTGCCCTACCTTGCCCGTATCAGCGCCAGTCGTTCGCTGCGCGCCGCCGCCGAGCAAGCGGCCCGCGCACGCGGCCTGAAAGAAGTCACGCTCGACATCATCGAAACGGCAATTGCTCAGGGAGCCGCGTCGTGATATGCTGAAAGCGGAGCGCGGTGGCAGGCCGAATGCATCGGTGCGCGGATGCAGAGCGTTGGTGCGAAGATGTCTAGGCAACCGATGCTTTGCTGCCGCCTTGAGGCGCAGGCCGTTGGCCCGTCGGCAATGGTTCGTAGCTCTAAGCGGCAGTATGGTTGCACGCCGCCTTCCCTTAACAGGGGAGCGAAACGGATTTTCACCGGCACTAATGCTGTCGCGAGCCGACTAGCGCTCCGCTTGACGCCACCAATCACGAGCATTGCGGAGTCTCTGAATGCATATCTTAGTCACTAACGATGACGGTATCGACAGCCCCGGTCTCTGGGCACTAGCTGGGGCTATGCGAGCAGCCGGCGCGCAGGTCAGCGTCGTTGCTCCTGCCGAAGAGCAGAGCGCGATGAGCATGGCGCTGCCGCCGCAAGCGAATCGCGAACTGCGCGCCATTATCCCGCCTGCCGAATTTGATGGCATACTCGCCTTTGCCCACAACGGCTCACCGGTTGCGTGCGTGACGATCGCTATGCTGAGCGGCGTGCTGCCGCCGATCGACGCCGTAGTCTCGGGGATCAATCGCGGCCTCAACAGCGGCACCAACGTCATGCTCAGCGGCACCGTCGGCGCGGCGATGATCGGCGCAATGTGGGGACTACCAGCCATGGCGGTATCGCTACAGTATCGCGGCCCAGAACCGATGCCGTGGCACACGGCAGCTTATGCCGCCCAGCGCCTCTTACCGCTACTCGAACAGATTCGCAGGCATGCGCCGATCGTGCTCAACGTCAATGTTCCCCACGTCGCTTCACCATCCGAACTGCGCGGCTTTCGCCAGACCCGGCTGTCAGAATTCTTCTTTGGCCACTACATTGACATCGCCCTCACCCCACCCGGCCCCGTCGAGCGGGCGCAGATCGCGTTTCACTTTGCCCGCGAGCGCATCCCCGAATTTGCACTTGATACCGACGATGGTGCAGTACTGGCCGGCTATGTCTCGGTGACGCCGTTGCGACCGATGATTGACGGCAGCCCGGTACGGTTGGAATTACCGTAGGGGGGACGGGTTTTAACCCCGCCTCTACCTTTATCGAGGACACTCCCGGCCCCTCCGCTATAGGGGGATGGTCCCCTCTCCCCCCTTGCCCCCCTCTCCCACA
>NZ_CALLJH010000045.1:0-64228 GCF_938091255.1 uncultured Chloroflexus sp. | reverse complement strand
ATGACCTCGCTGGTGGCGATGTCGATTGATGTGATGCTGCCGGCGTTGGCCCAGATCGGCGCCGATCTAGGCGTCCAGCGCGACAATGACAATCAGTTGGTAGTGACGATGGTCTTTGTGGGCTTGGCGATCGGCCAACTGCTCTACGGGCCGCTCTCGGATAGCATCGGGCGCAAGCCGGCCATTTACCTCGGTTTTGCCCTCTTTTTTGCCGGGTCGCTGCTTGCCATTGTGGCTGTCAACGTTCCAATGATGTTGGCCGGACGATTGTTGCAAGGGTTGGGGGTGGCCGGGCCGCGCGGCGTTTCGATGGCGTTGATCCGTGATCGGTTTGCCGGGCGGGCGATGGCGCGGGTGATGTCGTTTATTATGGCCGTGTTCATCATTGTGCCGATCGTTGCACCGGCGCTGGGGCAGGTGATCTTGCTAGTAGCCGCGTGGCGAGCCATCTTTGTCATTCTGTTCCTGTTGGGGGTAGTGGCGCTGGTTTGGTTCGGGTTGCGCCAACCCGAAACGCTGCCTGTTGAACGGCGCGCGCCATTGTCGCTCGGTCGGATTAGTCATGTCTTCCGCGAAGTGCTCAGCCACCGCATTGCGCTCGGTTATACGCTTATGGCTGGGGTGGTAGCCGCCGTCTTGCAGAGCTATCTCAGCTCGGCGCAACAGATCTTTCAGATTCAGTATGGGCTAGGCCCGCTCTTTCCGTTGTTTTTCGCCATCAATGCGCTCGCCATCGGGTTAGCTTCATTCACCAATGGCCGGCTCGTCCTGCGTTACGGCATGCGACCGTTGCTAACCATCGCGTTGCTGGTCTTTGTGAGCGTGACGCTGGTCTTTGCGGGGGTGGCGCTGGCGACCGGCGGCCAACCTCCGTTGTGGCTCTTGCTGGCCTACTTCGTTCCGTGCTTCTTCTGCCTTGGCATCCTCTTTGGCAATATGAACGCGATGGCGATGGAACCACTCGGTCATATTGCTGGTGTCGGTGCGGCAGTCGTTGGCTCCCTCTCAACCTTTGTCGCTATCCCGCTTGGCGCGATCATCGGGCAGGCTTACAACGGCACTGTGACGCCGTTAGCCATCGGCTTTGCCGCGCTGGCGCTCGGCGCGTTGGGCTTAATGCGCTGGGCCGAGCGCGGGCGGATGGTGGCTGCGCCCGACACCGAACCGGTGGTGTAAGCAGCGAGGGCCGATTTCTATCGCCTGCTTCTAAATGAGGTGATGCCCCGCGCTATCCGCGTGAAGCCGTGTCCCATTTCCCTACCTCGTGAAGGATACATACGCAAGCGGGGCAATTGCTCGCCGACAACGGCAGCACGACGAGAGCGGCAGCTTTACTGCCGCTCTTCATCCCTCATACGCTCACCACACCTCTTCCAGCATCGCCAACAACTCTTCCGGCGTAGCTGGGCGTGGATTGTTGAAGATTGCCGGCTCGACGGCGGCCAGCTCAGCCAATTCGGGCAAAGCCTCGCGCGGCACGCCAACATCGCGCAGCCGAGTTGGCAAGCCGCAGTCAGCGGTCAGGGTACGCACGGCGGCAATGCCGTCGGCAATCACCTCGGCATTATTGCGCCCTCCCACATTCACCCCCATCGCGCGTGCAATCCGCACATAGCGCTCAGGCGCTACTTCGCTGTTGAAACGCATCGCTGGCGGTAGGAAAATGGCGTTGGCGGTGCCGTGATGCACCGGGAATTTGCCACCCACCGCATGCGAAAGAGCATGGACAACGCCAAACAAGCTGTTGCCGCAGGCGATGCCGGCCATAGCTGCGGCAATCAGCAATTGGCTGCGCGCTTCGATGTTGTCACCGTCATGCACTGCGTCGCGCAAGTGCGTGGCGATCATGTCGATCGCCGCCAGCGCCAGACTATCGCTGAAGGGGTTGTTTTCAGTCGAGACGTATGTCTCAATCGCGTGCGACAGCGCATCCATACCGGTAGCCGCAGTGAGGCGCGGCGGCAAGGTACGGGTCATCATCGGATCGAGAATGGCGAGATCGGGGGTGACATAGCGGCTGACAATGCTGATTTTGCGGTGCTCCGCTTCGTCCAGAATCACTGCGATCGGAGTCACTTCGCTACCGGTGCCGGCAGTGGTTGGAATAGCTACCAGCGGCGATAGCGGCGTCTCGATCACGTTGTAGCCTTCGTAATCCGGGATCGATCCTCCCAGTGTGAGCACGATGCGAACGCCTTTTGCGGTATCGATCGGGCTGCCGCCGCCAACAGCAATAAGCAGATCGGCGCCGGCGGCGCGAGCCTGCGCGGCGGCTTCAGCTACTTTCGCCACCGATGAATTGGCCGGCACATCATCAAACACGCCGACAATCTCAACGGGGTCAATGCCAGCCTTGATCGGCTCGAGCAAACCGGCTTGCACCACCCCCTTGTCGGCCACAATGAACGCGCGGCGCTGCGGCAACGCATTGCTGATCACCTGTCCTAATTCAGAGGCCAGCCCGATCTGATAGAGCACGCGCGCGCCAAGGCTGAATTCAAAAAAGTCTTGCATCGCCCTGTCCTTTATCTGTCAAAAGAGCACTGCTACGCTCATTATACGACTGGGTGGAAGAGGGGAATACCAAGGCGCAAAGGGAGCAAAGGCGCAGAGATTTTTAACGCAAAGGTGCAAGGGCCGCAGAGCACGCAGCGGGATTTGGCATCATCTGCTGCGTCCTCGGCGGTAAGCATCAGGCAGCCTCTACCCCCTCCCTCTCCCCCACTGGGGGGGCGGAGACGACAATACGAAGTCGCACGCGGCTCGCCACTCTCGCCGCGCGGTAGAGCAGGGGCCGGGGGGTGAGGGCAACGACAGGCAGAGCTAATCAGATCGGTTTGTGCCTTTTGCTTGTGGCCATTTCCTCTACCATCAACCGCTCATCTGCATAGCGCGCAGTTCCTCTAGCGGGATATGGCAGCGCAGGCGATGGCCATTGCCGGCCTCGCGCCACGGTGGTTTCTCAGTGCGGCAAATATCGTCGAGCGCGCGCGGGCAGCGGGGCTGGAAGGGGCACCCGGTGGCCGGCGCCATCGCCTCGGCTTCGCGGAGGCGCACGCCGTGCGGGTTGGTTGCCGCTAGCAAGGCTTCGGTGTACGGATGCAGCGGCGGGTTGAGCACTGATGCCACTGGGCCTTCCTCGACGATCTCGCCGCGATACATCACCACGACATCGTCGGCCAAGTAGCTCACCACTGCTAAATCGTGCGTGATGAACAAATAGGTGATGCCGGTGCGTTCTTTGATGTCGGCCAGTATGTTCAATACCGCCGCCTGCACCGAGACATCAAGCGCCGAGACCGCTTCGTCGAGCACAAGCAGATCGGGCGTGGCTGCCAGTGCGCGGGCAATTGCCACCCGTTGCTTCTCACCGCCGCTCAGTTGATGCGGGCGGCGGTTGGCATAGTCGGGCGGCAAGTTCACGAGCCGCAAGAGATCAGACACCTGCTTCGCCGCCGTTTTGCCATCGAGACCTCCTAGCCGGATCATTGGCCTGATGAGCGCCTCGCCAATTGGTAGGGCCGGGTTGAGCGCCTCTTGCGGATTTTGCAGCACCATTTGCAAGCGCCGCACCTGTTCGCGCGGTCGCTGTTGAATGTGCGGCGCTAGCGGTATGCCAAGTAATTCGATTGTGCCCCCCGACGGCGGGGTTAAGCCAATAATGCAGCGGGCCAGCGTGGTTTTGCCGCTGCCGCTCTCACCGACGACTCCTAGCGTGCGGTTGCGATGCACGGTCAGATCGACTGCTGCCAACGCCTGTACCGCCGGCGCAGCCTTGCCGCGCGCGGCATCAACCAGCGATCGGCGTTGCGCAATCGTTTTGGTGAGACGATGCGTGGTCAACAACGGCGCTCTGTCTGGCAGTGCGGTGGCAGTTACCGGAGCTGGCAGCGCGAGGTCGAAGGTGAGGTGAGACCAGTAATGGCAACGGGTGGCGTGATCGGGCGCAATCGCCAGCAACGGTGGTCGCTCGTGCCGGCAACGATCATTGGCCAACGGGCAACGGGGCGCAAAGACGCAGCCGTCCGGTAGCGCACCGGGGACCGGAATAGCCCCCTCGATCGATTGCAAGGGATGGTAGTCGTAGCGTAGACCGGGGTGCGGCAGGCTGCGCAACAATCCTTGAGTGTAGGGATGGCGCGGCTGTTGGAACAGGGTGGCAGTGGGTGCAATTTCGACCAGTTCGCCAGCGTAGAGCACGGCGGTGCGCGTGGCGATGCGTGCGACAAGGCCGAGGTTATGTGAAATGAAGAGCGACGCCGGCTGCCGTTCGGCAATCAGATCGGCCAGCAAATCAATCACAGCAGCTTCGGTTGTCACATCGAGACTTGTGGTCGGTTCGTCGAGCACGAGCAAGCGAGGCGCTCCGTGCAACGCCATCGCGATCATGACGCGCTGCTGCATCCCGCCGCTGAGTTCGTGGGGGTAGCTGCGCATCACTCGCACCGGATCAGCGATTTGCACCCGCGCCAACAGAGCGGCGGCTTGTGCTTCAGCGACAGGATGTTTGCCGCTCATCGCTTCGATCAGTTGCTCGCCGATACGCAGGGTGGGGTTGAGCGCCGCCAGTGGATTTTGTGGCACCAGTCGCAGGGCGCGCTTCCAGAGCGTGCGCAGGGTTGCCCCTTGCGTTTGGGCTAGATCGATGCCATCGAGCAGCACGCGCCCGACGCTGATCCGGCCATTCGCCGGCAACGCGCGCAGGATGGCCAAGCCAAGGGTGCTCTTGCCGCTGCCGCTCTCGCCGACGATGCCCAATGTCTCGCCGGCGGCGACGCTCAGGCTGATCTCGCGTAATACCGGCAGCCGTTGCCGGCCAGTGTAGTATTCAACCGAAAGGTTCTCGACCGAAAGGACGGAAGTTGTCATGACTGCTCTTGCCCAATGCAGGCCGCAAGGGTGCAGATCTACGTGCCGGCTCAGCACCGATGTTCGCCGCTCATGAATCGCTGATCGCCCGACGCACCCCTTCAGCCATCAGATTAACCCCAATTACCAGCAACGCGATCGCGGCTGCCGGGACGTATAATGACCACGGCGCAAGGGCGAATTCATTGCGCGCTTCCAGCACCATCAGGCCCCAGTCAGGGCTGGGTGGCTGCACGCCGACGCCAAGAAAACCGAGCGAGGCGACCAGAAAGATCGCGTAAGAAAAGCGCAACGCCGCTTCAACCGCCAGCGTTGGCGCCACTAGCGGCAACAATTCGCGCCAGAGAATGTAGCCCAGCCGTTCATTGCGCATGCGCGCCGCTTCGATAAAGCCACGTGATTTCAGCGCCAAGACCACGCTCCGTACCACGCGGGCCACGATTGGGGTATACACCAATATCATCACCAGCAGCACGTTTGCGCGTGAAGGGCCGGTTGCGCCAAGCAAGATCAGGGCGAGCAAGAGGGCTGGTAGGGCGAGCAAGCCGTCAAACAGGCGAAAGACCGTCTCCTCTAGCCAGCCTCCCAGATAAGTGACACTGATCCCAATGAACGCGCCTATGATCACCGCCAAAACAGTGCCGCCGCCGGCCAGCGCCAGAATATCGCGCGCGCCGTACACGATCCGGCTGAACAGATCGCGGCCCAGCCGGTCGGTTCCGAAGGGGTGGCTCAGCGACGGCGGTTGGCGGATGAGATCGGCATTTTGCGCGGTCGGGCTATGCGGCGCAATCAATGGCCCAAACAGGGCTAGCACCAGAAAAACGGTGACAATGATCGTCCCAGCCGCAGTCGCCGGATCGGCGAAAAAAGCGCGGCCTAGTCGCTGAACATTCATGGTTCTCGCACGACTCTCAACACCAAAGGATGCTCGCTCTTGCCCATCTTACACTGCAATTGCCGCCAGATCGGTGCGGCCCGGAAACGCCTTTGCCACATATCCGCGCAATCCTTCACGGTGGGCGCTGAGCTGGGCAAAGAAGTAGGGAATGATGATTGGGCCGCGCTCGATCAAAATGCGCTGAATCTCACGGTAGGCGTGCGCACGCTCGGCTTCGTCAAGCGTCGTGCGGGCAGTGGCGGCCAGCGCGTCAAATTCGGCGTCGCTAAAATGGCTTTCATTCCACACTGCACCGCTCACCAGCATCACGTCGAGGTAAAACTGCGGCACCGGACGCGAACCCCAGCCGGTAATGCCTAGATCGACCTCTAGCCAGCCGTTATCGCCGTAGTAGACGCTTTCTGGCTCGACGATCACATTAATGTCGATCCCGGCTTCAGCCCACTGCTCCTTCAACACCACCGCCAAATCGGGGCGATCACCCGAATCGGGCACGTGCAGATCGAGTTTCAACCCGTCAGGATAGCCTGCGCTCGCGAGCAACGCACGCGCTGCCGCCGGATCGCGTGCCGGGAGCGGCGTTTCTTCAGAGTAGTAGGTGCTGAAGAGTGGCCCAATCGGGCTGTCGCGGCCCACTGCGCCCAAGCCGGCTTTCACTTGGCGGAAGATCGCTTGGCGGTCAGTAGCCAGTTTCAGGGCGCGGATCACCTCGGGCTTGTTGCCCGGCTCCCGGTCGGCGCGCAACCGCACCAGATCAAAGCCGTTGGTCGGCGTCTGCACCGCTACGATCCCCGCTGTCTGTTGCAGGGTTTGGAACAGCGGCGTTGGCATACGCAACACCAGATCGACCTGCCCGCCGCGCAGTGCATCAACCGCCGCTGCTTGATCGGCGAAAAAGATGATCTCAAGGTCGGCGACCGCCGGCTTGCCGGTTTGGAAATAAGCCGGATTGGCCGCTAGATCGATCCGGTTCTCGGTGCGATACTCCACTACCTTAAAGGGGCCAGTGCCGTTAAAGGTCGTGGCCGGATTCGCCGTGCCGGCTCGGAGGATCAATGCGTGATTATCGGATAGATCGTAGAGGAAGAACGGATTAGGAGCGGATAGCGTAAAGACAACAGCATTCTCGCCGTCGGCGGCAATATCGGCAATGTTGGCGTAGAGGTCGGCAGTTGGCAATTGCAGCGACGCATCGCGCAGGCGATTGAATGTCCATACCACATCGGCAGCAGTGAGCGGACTACCATCGTGAAAAGTGACGCCACTGGCGAGAGTCAATCGGTAGCGTAAACCATCGTCGCTGATCGTCCATTCGCGGGCAAGGCGGGGAATGACGTTATTGCCGGCGTCGATATCAACCAGATAGTCGTACACGTGGTTCAGAATGAGGATTTCAGCGTCTGACGAAGCGAACGCCGGGTCAAGCTGCACCGGAATTTCGCTCGCCACGCGCAGCCTCCCGCTGGGGCCGCTGCCGGCAGGAGCTGGTGCGGCGGTGGGGGCAGACGCTGGCGCAGTTCCGCCGCAGGCTGCTAGCGCCGTTGCACCGGCTGATAAGCCGAGCGCCAACCCAAGGCGTAGAAATGCGCGGCGGCTCATCCGCCCGGCCAATACCTCAGATCGGGCTATCTGCAACACGTGCAGCCGCTCGTCTGATTGATTCATCGGTTCGTCCTTTCTCTTCAAAACGTGGTTCTCGGCTAGTGCCACCTCCTATGAAAGGGGTACAGGCCTATCTGTGTCATTGCCAGCGTGCATGCAATGCATCGCGCAAAATACCGGCGGTTGCACTCGTGTGACCGGCGAGCTAAGGTCGTTATAGTGCATACATAGCCTTTGCGCTATGCTCGTATGACGTGCGGCGGTCCAACTGCGTATCATCCATCCCCGGCCAAGACCGCCGGTGGCGCACCGCTCGGCCTCCATCGGGGCAAGCGCAGCCCTGTCGCATAAGCGCAGCGACAGTGCCTGAATGGAGTGCGGCAGCCCAACTATCGCATCAGGCATTCTCGGCTATAGCCACCAGTTACGCTCAGCTCCTCCCGTGTCGGGGCGAGAGCAGCTCTACCATCCCCACGTGCCGGAACCGCCCTTGAACGGCCCGACAATATCGCTCGTAATCCATCCGCCGTAAAATCCGCCCGGTTGGGGCGTCACCTGTTCATCATCAACATAGCAGGCATCCATCGGAGCGGCGTAGAAGGCGAGATACCCGCGGATGGACGCGAAATCAGGCGTGGGGTCAAGGTACGACCACGCCGCTTGTACAGCGCTGCGCTCGCCAACCACCACATCGTAATAGGTGGCGATGCCCTTGAATTCGCAGAATGATCGAGCCAGATTGGGGCGGAGGAAGGCCATCTGCACATCGGCGGGCGGAACATAATAGACCGGCGGATGGCTGGTTTCGAGCACCCGGATTGCGCGCCGGCTATCGACCAGCGTGATCCCGGCAAAGATCACCCGGATCCGGCGCGAGGTCGGTTCGAGCCGCGGCGGGCGTGGATAGTCCCAGACCGATTCTTGGCCGGGGCCGGGCGGAATGCGTTTGACCATTGTCTCACCTCTGACGATGCTGGTACAACTATCTGCACTATACCATGTTTGCGGGGCAGATTCATCAAAAAAGGCCATTGAATCATTGCCGCAAAAAACTGCGAAAAGCGTTTCGTTACCAATACTGCAAAAAGCTTTTTGGCGGTATGAGCGCGGTGAGGCGGCTTGCGCACCAAGCCCGGCCTGCTCCGTATGCTTGCGAGGATTGCTCGATAACCCACCTGATGGTGTGCAAGCATGCTTGTGAAGGTATGCGGCTTGCCACCCCCTCTCACCTTGTCGCACCGTCAGTTCGTTCAGCGGATGGCCGATAGCTGAACGATTGTGACGAATGGCCCGCCATCTCCGCATCGTTTTGCTGTTTGCAGCGGTATACTAATAGGGAGGAAAAAATCGCGCCCCTCTTGTCATAGTCGTACACTTGTGCTATTATAGCACATATGTACGGGGCAGGCAACGGCGTTGACAGCGCCCTCCCCATCGAGTAGAGTAGCAAGAGGAGCATACGAGTGGGTACGAATAATGGAGGAGCGCCCGCGATGGCAATCACCCCGGAGAAAGAAAAAGCGCTCGCGGCGGCAATGTCGCAGATCGATCGAAAGTTTGGCAAAGGCTCCATCATGAAGATGGGAGAGGTTGGGAACCGGCTGGCCATCGAAGCCATTCCCACCGGTTCGATTGCCCTCGACATTGCGCTGGGCATCGGCGGCGTACCGCGCGGGCGCGTGATCGAGATTTTTGGCCCTGAGAGCAGCGGCAAAACTACGCTGGCCCAACACATTATCGCCGAAGCGCAGAAGATGGGTGGCGTCTGCGCCTTTATCGACGCCGAACACGCTTTTGACCCCGTCTACGCAGCGCGGTGTGGCGTCAATACCAATGACCTGCTGGTATCACAGCCCGACACCGGCGAGCAGGCGCTTGAGATCTGCGAAATGCTGGTGCGCTCGAACGCGATCGACGTGATTGTGATCGACTCGGTCGCCGCCTTGGTGCCGCGGGCCGAAATTGAAGGCGATATGGGCGATTCGATGCCCGGTATGCAAGCTCGCCTAATGAGCCAAGCGTTGCGCAAATTGTCGGGCGCGATCAGCAAGAGTCGCACGGTTGTCATCTTTATCAACCAGTTGCGGATGAAGATTGGCGTGATGTTCGGCTCGCCGGAAACGACCACTGGCGGGCAGGCGCTCAAGTTCTATGCCTCGGTGCGGCTTGACATTCGGCGGATCGAGACGCTCAAGCAAGGGCAAGAGGCGATCGGTTCGCGGGTGCGGGTAAAGGTGATCAAGAACAAAGTCGCGCCGCCCTTCCGGCAGGCCGAATTCGATATTCTGGCCAACGAAGGCATCTCGCGCGAAGGCAATATCATTGACATCGGCACTGAGTTGGGCATTATCCGCAAGAGCGGTGCGTGGTTCTATCTCGGCGAAGATCGGCTCGGCCAAGGGCGCGAAAATGTGCGCGAGTTTCTCAAGAATAATCCGGCCCTGACCGATGAGATCGAACGCTTGATAAAAGCGCAAGCGTTGACCAATCCGTCAGTGATTGCGCCGAGCGCCGATGTCGGCGACGATGACGGTATTTTTGAAGAGTAGCGTTCGCGTTGTAGGCAGGGTGAGCGCCGTTGGCGAGAGTGTGGCTGGCGGCGTTCATCGTGCCTGGGGCGGTGTGGGCAGGGTGCAGTCGCTGCTTACGCGGCGCGATGGACGCGAGCGCACCACTGCTATGCGGGCGCATTGTCACCGCGTGCAGTCGCTGCTTACGCGGCACGGTGATGGCTGCGCGCGTAGTGCAATCGTTACGGTGCGCCGCTGAGAGGGTCCTTTTCCCGGTTTGGGTGTCGCAGGAAGCGCAATGCACTGCTGCCTGCGCCAACATATCCAACTCCTGCTAGTTGCGAACGAGCTAGACCTGCGCTATGCCAACCGGTACCATCACCGCTATTCGCCAGCAAAGCAATGACCCGCAGCGTGTCAATGTCTTCATTGACGGCGAGTTTGCGCTGGGCATTAGCCTCAATACGCTGGTGCGCGAGCGTTTGGCGGTAGGCGTGCAGCTTGATGAGACGGCATGGGAACGCCTCGTTGCCAGCGAGCAGGCTGATCAGGCATTGCAGAAAGCGTTGCAGCAGCTTGAGCGGCGACCGCGTTCGACTGCTGAAATGTGGCGTTATCTGCAGCGCAAAGGTTTTGACGAGGCGACGTGTACGCGCGCGATTGCCCGGCTGCACGAATTGGGTCTGCTTAATGACGCTGATTTTGCCAGTCGCTGGGTCGCTAACCGGCGCGCCTTGCGTCCTCGCGGCAATCGCGCCTTGCGGGCCGAATTGCGCCACAAGGGGATTGAGCCGGCGATTATCGATGAAGCGTTAGCGGCGGAAGATGATGGTATGAGCGAGCGTGAGCGGGCCGAGGCAGTCGCGCGTGCTGTTCTGCCGCGCTATGCGAAGGTTGCCGATTGGGCCGCCTTTCAACGCCGCTTCGGTGGTTATCTGCTACGCCGCGGATTTGCCGCCGATCTGATCCGGCCCATCCTTGCTCGCCTTTGGCGTGAATTGCATCTGGGGGAGGATGGGCCAGATTGGTAAGATGGCCGATGAGCTATAGCGTCAAGGTAGACTGGGCCAACATTGTTTCGCAAGGCGTGATTTAGTCTGGCACAAACACCGAGAGACGATCCGCAAGCGTAGCGCTGGAGTATGGGTGACCCATCCGCAGGTGGACCCGTGGCAAGCAACGCGCTGATACAAGGCACATGCGCCGGGCGACCCACCCGCAGGTGGAGCATCCGGGAGAGGCCGGGCCGCCGCAGCAGCAGTGTCTCGTGTCTCGATCGCGTTTGGCGCACATTCCTGCCCTGCACAGGGATAGCGTCTTCTGGCGAATCCGGTTGGGTTAGCGTCTGTTTCGGTCATCAGGAGGCGCAGCGATTCTCTGTCTTTCGCTTGCAGGTGCGAGGAGGAGCAGTGGGAATGGCAGTGACAACAGCGGATTGCCTTCCCAAAACGCTATCTGTGCTATTGGACAGACACCGGCTTGCTGGATATGATGTGGCTGCATCGGATCATTTTGCAGCCGGCAACAGCTTGCCAACAGAAAATAAGAAGTGCGTCACGGTACATACTCGGTTACGGTCGCCTGACGATGTTAAGGATTTCACTATGGCAGAAGTACAATATCTCGGTCATGCCTGTTTTCGCTTGCGCGGTCGCGATGGCACCATCGTGTGCGATCCCTACCATCGCTCGATCGGTTTCGACCTAGGCCGGCCAACCGCGACGATCGTCACCGTTAGCCATCATCATCCTGACCACGATCACGTGGCTGCGGTGCGCCCCTTGCGCGATCGCGTCTTTGTGGTTGATGGCCCCGGCGAGTATGAGATTGGCGGGGTACTGATTACCGGCGTGCGCACCTTCCACGACACAGTGAAAGGTGCTGAACGCGGCTTCAATACCGTGTATATCATCCATCTCGATGATTTGGTCTTCTGCCATCTCGGCGATCTTGGCCACGAATTGACCACGAGCCAGCTTGAAGAGATTGGCTCGAACGTCGATGTGCTGTTTGTGCCGGTAGGCGGCGGCGAGACGATTGGGCCGGCTATGGCTAGTAATGTGATCAGCCAGATCGAACCTCGTTTTGTAATCCCAATGCATTACGCGATGGGGCAGATCGATTTCGACCCGCCGCTGGCGCCGCTCGAAAAGTTTGTGAGCGAAATGGGTATGAAAGAATATACCCCCGAAGAAAAGCTGGTGGTTAATGCGAATGCCTTGCCCGCCGATGAGGAGCAGACCCGGATCGTTATCCTGCGCCCGGCTCATAGTTGACCATTCATACTGCTTACATGTGGTATACTGAAAAATTGAAGTGTAAACGTGCGGCAGACACATGCTGCTCATCATAGGACGTGTGACTATCCGGTAAATAGCGATTGTGTGGCATGCAATCCGCTTCGGCACAGTGCAAGCGAGCGCCAGCGTGGGTCGGTTCAACCGAAGGTTGACCGACCCACAAATCTTTATGCAGGGAGCATTTGTCTATGACAAAGTACATTTTTGTGACTGGCGGTGTAGTCTCTTCAGTTGGCAAGGGAATTGGTGTGGCTTCGATTGGCCGCTTACTCAAGAGCCGTGGCTTCACCGTCTCGGTCATGAAGCTTGACCCCTACCTCAACGTCGATCCCGGTACGATGTCGCCCTACCAACACGGTGAGGTGTTTGTGACGGTCGATGGCGCTGAGACAGACCTTGACCTTGGCCACTACGAGCGCTTTATCGATGTCAATCTGAGCCGATTGAGCAATGTTACCACTGGCCAAATCTATTCGGCGGTCATCGCCAAAGAGCGGCGCGGCGATTATCTGGGTGGCACGATTCAGGTGATCCCGCATATCACTAATGAGATCAAGGCTCGCATCGGTGCTTTGGCCCGCAACAGTCAAGCCGATGTGGTCATTGTCGAAATTGGCGGCACCGTTGGCGATATCGAAAGCTTGCCCTTTCTTGAGGCCATCCGCCAGATGCGCAAGGACGTTGGGCGCGACAATATCCTCTACATTCACGTGACGTTGTTGCCCCACATCAGCACTGGCGAGCTGAAGACCAAGCCGACCCAGCATTCGGTGATGGCGCTGCGTAACGTAGGTATCAGCGCCGATGTTATTCTCTGCCGGGCCGATCGCCCGATTGACGATGATATTCGCGAGAAGATCGCCTTCTTTGCCGATGTTGATGTGCGCGCAGTGATCCCGGTGCCAACCGTCGATTCAATCTACGAGGTGCCTTTGGTGCTCGAAGATATGGGTTTGGGCGATTATCTGGTCGAACGGTTGGGATTACCGGCGGCGACTCCCGATCTCGACGAATGGCGGGCGCTAGTAGCGCGCATCCGGCAAGAGAAGCGGCGGTTGCCGATTGCCTTGGTCGGCAAGTATGTCGAATTGCACGATGCCTATATCAGCGTGGTTGAAGCCTTGCATCACGCCGGGCTTGAGCAGTCGATCGATGTTGAAATTCGTTGGGTTGCCGCTGAAGATGTCGAGCGTGAAGGTCCCGCCAGTTTATTGTCAGGCGTCTACGGCATTCTTGTGCCCGGTGGATTTGGTGAGCGCGGGATCGAAGGCAAGATTGCCGCCGCCGACTATGCGCGGGTGAACGGTATCCCGTACCTTGGCTTGTGTTTGGGCATGCAATGCGCAACGATCGCCTTTGCTCGCCACGTGCTCGGCACCCACGATGTCAACAGCACCGAATTTAACCCGCAGACCGCCCACCCCGTGATCGATCTGATGCCTGATCAGCGCGATATTACCGAAAAGGGCGGCACGATGCGGCTTGGTCTTTACCCTTGCGATCTGGTGCCGGGCACCCGCGCCCACGTGGCGTATGGTTGTGATCGGGTGGAAGAACGTCACCGCCATCGCTTTGAATTTAATAACCGCTACCGCACCATCTTAGAGGCGGCTGGGCTGGTAATTAGCGGCATCTCGCCCGACAAGCGGCTGGTTGAAATTATCGAACTGCGTGACCATCCGTGGTATGTGGCCAGCCAGTTTCACCCCGAATTCCAGTCACGTCCGGGTAAGCCACATCCACTTTTCCGGGGTTTCGTGGCAGCCGCAGCCCAAACACTGCTCGCCGGCGAAGCGCGCCAGTTGCCGTTGGTGGAAAGTGCCTCGTAACCTTTGTTAAAGCGTATAACCTGATAAAGAGCTCCTCTCTACAATTGATGAGAGAGGGGCTGTTATGTCTTTTCAATCAGTATGTCGCGGTTGTAGCAGCGCGCAGATGGCAAATCTCTTGCGCGCGCAGCGTCACCTGCACTGAGCCGCCAACTGCTGCTTGTTTACCCCAGAGTGAGACATTCAACAATTGCTCGAAATTTCTGCGAATCCTTTTGGCATCTCGCGCGGTTTCATATATGAGCACACATTTTTGTACCGCTGAGGTGTCGCATGCGATTCGTCCACCTGTTCGTCTTGCTCTTCGTCCTGACCGCCTGCGCTGCGCCATTGACCAGCGCCCCCGAACCATCCCGGCCCACGCCAGCGCCTACCCAAGCTCCTGTGGCGAGTGGCAGGCTAATTAGCCCATTGAAGCCGCGGCTTTGGTTAATGACCGATACGAGCGCGGTATTAGCTGCCGCAGCAAACGCACCATTTGCCGACTTGCCGCCAGCGCCACCAACGAACACGGCACACACAGTTGCCGTCGAATGGCTCAAGACCACGCTCAAATTAATTGCCCGTGATGGGCTGCCGCCCAATCGGGCCGCCCGTGAATTGATGCTGGTATCGGTGGCGCTCAACGATGCATTAATGGTCGGGCGTGAAGCCGCACAGGAGCAGCCGGTTGATAACCCTGCGCTGCTGGCCGGCGCGATGTGGCCGGTGTTGCGCTATCTCCATCCCCAACACAACGAGATTATTGAGGGGTATGTCTACGTGTCACGTTGGCATGGGCTGTGGCTGCGCGATCCGGTGCCGCCGGAACAACTCGCGCGCAGCTTCCAGATTGGGCAAGCGGTGGGGCACGAGGTGGTCGCGTGGGCGCAGCAGGATGGCAGCAATGCGGTGTATGAGATTGCCTTGCCGGCAAGTGGTGGGTGGAACACGAACAAGCTCCCGCTTGACCCGCATTGGGGCACGGTCAAGACGGTTGCCCTGCCCGCCGGTGATGCCATTGTGTTACCGCCACCGCCAGCGTGGGACAGTGAAGAGATGGAGCGCGAACGCACTAACTTTCGAGCAGGGCAGAAAGTGCTGACTGATGAGCATCGCGAACTGGCATGGTATTGGCACGCCGATGTGGGTACCGTCACGCCTGCCGGTCTCTGGTTTGAGACGGCGATTACGATGGCGTTAGTCAACAAGCTCGATGAAATGCAGACGGCGTCGCTCCTTGCCCATCTCGGCGTCGCGATGCACGATACTGCTGTCGCGTGTTGGTATAACAAATACCTGTATGGCTTCCAGCGGCCCGAACAATGGATGGCTGAAGTCGATCCGGTATGGCAACCGGTGTTGCCCACCCCACCCCACCCTTCGTACCCGTCGGGCCATGCCGCTTTTAGCTCGGCGGCGGCCAATCTGCTAATTGTCACCTTCCCACACCACAAAGACCTGCTCGTCGAGCGTGCCGCTGATGCTACCCGCTCACGAATCATCGGTGGTGTGCATTGGTTTATGGATGGCATGCAGGGAATGACCTTGGGCCGTGATGTCGCGCGGTATGTACTTACGCGCTAGGATAAGGAGCTTTACGATGTCTTTCCATAACCGTCGTCATCCTATGCTGTTTCTTTTCCTTGGCCTGATCTGGTTCTGCTCTTGGGTAGTGCAACCAGTGGCGGCGCAGTCAGAGATAATTATGTACGTATTTCGTCAAGTTCGTAGTGATGGAAATGTTATCGTAGAATTTTCGCAATTACCGGTTGGTTTTAACGAGGTGCGTTGGCGCTGGAATGAGCCGCCTACTGATGCAGACCCCTGGCAGCCGATAGTTTTTGTGTATGCCGGCTATGGCAATATCATCATTCAAGCGCCGCCAGATACTGGGGTTGTGTGTCAGCAATATGAGCTACATGCCCAGATACGTGATCAAGGGGGTAACCTTATTTCACTTCAGGGAGGGTTTTTCAAGGATAACTCGGTGGATGTTCAGATAAACTTAGTCACGCCGCAGCGAGCAATGAGCGGATATACCAATCAAGATACAATACTCGTCAGCATCATTGGCGATAATGAGTGTGCTGGACTGCGAGATGGAGGTATTAGCATTGATCAGACAGTCTTGTATATCTTTGAAGCGGATGTTCCGGATCGATATGAAGCGGAATATCCCTTGCCAGCGGTGGAACGACCGATTAGCCTTTCTATGGCCCTGTTCGATCGGGTTTCAAATGTAGTTGTACACGATGTCTCTATTGTGCGCGATGTAACGCCGCCAACACTGGCAGATATTCGTGCCACAGCGACAGTTGTCGAAGATGGCACGAGATTAACTATTACCGGGCAATTTAACGATGCACATGCTCCTCTGCCGTGGGCGGTTGAGTGGCAGTTTGTTACCTCAGATGGTGTTGAACTTGGCGAACCGGTTTACCACGTGTTGGAGGCGTCTGAAGTGCAAGCAGGGTCAGCAGCGACACTCGCTGCCACCAGCACGCCATTTGGACTAAACGTGTTATTCGAGGCACCACCACAACAAGCCTCAGCTTTACGTATTCAATTGTTTGATCGCGCCGGCAATGGTCGAGCGATTGATCCAGTGATGATTACATCCACCGTCTCGCATACTGTCTACGTTCCCCTCGTTGGCCGATAAAAGACCGTTGTTCGCAACATAGTTTGCACTCACTGAGTGACGCGGTGCGCGTCGCTTATAGGTGAGTGCATGCTTCAAACCGACGCAGGAGGCACCGTGAACACTCGTATCCCTATGTGTCGCCATCTACGCTGGTTGATCGGGTTGGTTGTGGCCATCCTCTTTGTAACGTTACCATCACTGACACCGTTACCGGCTGTCGCTCAAACCGGTATAACCGGCTTTGCGAGTGTGGTGCCTTGCCTAAACGACGATCTGTCGCTAGCGACGACCTGTTTTGCTGACACCATCTATGCACCGGTGTCGGCGAATGATCCGGCACTTGTTCGGGTAACGATAAGTGGGGTTAAACAGCCACTTGCGCCAATTGGCACAACTAATGCCGGACATCAACAACGCATTGCCCAACATACCGGTATTGGTTCAGTCTACGGTCTTGCTTACGATGATGGCGCAATTAGCGGCATGCCACGGTTGTTTGCCTCCGCCTTCACCCGCCGATTTACGAGTTTTGGCCCACTTGGTCCGGGTGGAGTCTATGAATATCGCTTTAACGAAGGTCAATGGCGGGCGTCGTTTGTTATACCCAATGCAGGTCAAGATAGACTTTCGCCGGATCGGAACGATACAGCCGTATTGAGTGCAGTCGGCAAAACTGGATTGGGTGATATGGAGATCAGTCCAGATGGAGCTACTCTGTACATCGTAAACCTCGCGGCACGACACATTGAACGCTACGATATTACCCAAGCGCTTCCCCGTCGTTTGACGCCAATAGCCATACCTTTCCAGTTAATTAGCTCAGATCAGCGAATTCTACCCAATCTGCGTCCTTTCGCCCTCGAATTTGCACCTATTTCGGATAATCGTAGTGTGCAATTGTTTGTTGGCGTTACCGATACTGCGGCTTCATTTGGAAAACCTTCAGCCCATGTGCTTGCTTTGACGGTTGATACAGGTGACTGGAGCTTGATTATCACGCAAGAACTGATGACTGAGACGTTCCAAAATCGTTTCCGCTCTTCAACGTACATGGAGGTATTGCGATCGTTAAAACCAAATGATCAGATTTATGGCTGGAATCCGTGGAATGAGCAACTCGAAAGATTACAGGTATATCGAAAAAGTCGTGCTATTTTTCATGCTCAGCCTTTCCTTACCGATCTTGCGTTTAGCCCTGACAATCAGTTCTTACGTCTCGCCTTGCGTGATCGGATTGGTGACCTGACCTTCTTCGGTCCACCGCCTGTTGAACACTATACCTCTATCAGCCAAGGCGATACGCTTAATTACCAGTTGATGCGGGGAGCGTGGACGCTTTCGCTCTCGAACGGGTCGCGTATCGATCTAGTTAATCCAAATCAAACAGATCATAAGTACCTAGCCGATCATAGTGACTGGCTTAACGATCATATACATCACTACTCTGGGGAGCATCCAGCCCACGTCGAGAACCACATGGGTAGCCTCCTCGCCATTCCGCGTCCTAATGGTACAGAAACGATAGTCGCCACCTCATTGCTTGGTAACAATTCGGCTGGCTTGATGATGTATGAGGCGAACCAGCCACATCCATCTCGAACCATTACCTTAATCCCGCCCGGTAGCAATAAATCTACATCATTAGGCGATCTGGAACTCCTTTGTACGTATGCGTTTATTAGCGGTCAGCTTTGGCATGACACTGACGGGAATGGCATTCGTGATACGAATGAACCGCCGCTAAGCAACGTAAAGCTTGAAGTAATGGCTTCGGATGAACCTTTGCCGCTAGGTGCAGTCACTACGGCGGCTGACGGGAGTTATACCATCGCCGTGCCGCCGAACCGTGCATTGCGAATTCGCGTGGCACCGACTGAGTTTGCGGTTGGCCGCCCGTTAGCCGGCATGGTGTATGCGCCCATGAATGCTGGTGCCGATGATACCCGTGATAGCGATGCCCATCCGGTTTTTGGTGTGGTTGAGTTTGCCGGCCAGCATACCGGCAATGGCGTGACCGGCGCCGCATTGCCCCTGCCATTGCGCGAAGAGACGGTTCGTCACGTCGATATCGGCCTGACCCGCCAATTTCAACCGGCGACGATCGGTGATTGGGTTTGGCTCGATCACAATGGTAATGGTGTGCAAGACACCAACGAATCCGGTATAGCCGGCGTGGTGTTGCGTCTAGAGCGATTACCCGGCCCAGCACCGGCGGTGCAACCCTACCCCCGCACCGTTGTGAGTGATGCCCAAGGTCGCTATGCCTTTACAAACCTCGAACCCGGTCGATACCGTGTGGTGGCAGTGTTACCGACAGAGTATTCCTTCACGTCGTCTGGTCGCGGTGGTAATCCGCAGCGTGATAGCGATATTGACCAACAAACCGGCTCGAGTGCAGTGATAGAGCTAACCCACGGTGCGATTCGACCTGATATTGATGTTGGGTTGCTGGGCCAAACTCACATGGATCTCCGTATCTCACTACATGGGTTGGCTGAAGCAATTGTTAATGATGAACTGTCCTATACGATGACCTATCACAATACTGGCAATCGTACCGCTGCCAACGTCGAAGTGCGGATGGAGTTGCCGTCTGGGGTAACGTTTCTCAGTGCTAGTCGGCCACCCAGCCAGAGTGGTTCGGTACTGGTCTGGCAATTTGCGCAGCTTGCACCCAACGCAAGCGGCACGATCGAAGTTCGTGGGCGCGCACCAACCGCCCTTGGCGCCAGTCTGAGTCAGACTATTACCGCTGTGGCGACAATCAGTGCTAACCCGCCAGACAATGATCTGACGAACAATCGTGCCAGCCATCATACCCGTCTCATCAGAGCTGAACTTAGCATCAGCAAAGAAGCGCCGGTAGCGGTGCTCAGCGGTGATGCACTGTTCTACACCCTGCGGGTGGTGAATCGCGGCAGCGCACCGGCGGCTAATGTGACGATCGCCGATCCCTTGCCGGCGCAGGTTGATTTTACTAGCATCTTGCGCGCACCGGCGGGAACATGCCGCTACGAAGGGGCGCAGCATACATTGCGCTGCACGATTAGCAGCATTGCGCCAAATGAAGAGGTTATTGTCAGTGTGCAGACAAAGCCACGGCCAACCGCAGCCGACCGGCTTGATAACCGGGCCACTGTCACGACCACGACTGCCGGTGACTCACTGACAGATAATACGGCGACGGCGAGCACGGCCCATGTGCGTCCCAATCCGTCAGTCAGTCTCGCCTTTGCGCCGGCGCCGGCAGCCGCGGGTGAGGCGACCGAGCTGGTGGTTGGCTACCGCAACCTTGGCAATGGGCTGGCTCGTGCTGTGACGATCACGGTTGATGTGCCGAGCACAGCGACGCTCACCACCTTGCCGCCGATCTGCCAGCGTAATGGCTATCAGCTAACCTGTGCCCTTGGCGAAGTGCTGCCGGCGGCGAGCGGCGAGCTGCGCATTGGTCTCACTCTGCCGGCGACGATCGCGGTTGATCAACTGGCGGCGCAGGCCACCATTGCGACGACCACCCCCGAACTACCCGCGTATCAGGCTGATAACACGGCCAGCGCCATGGTCACGATCGTGCGTCCTAACCCATTTGTGCAATTGCGCGCGCCTGCCAGCATTGTCGGGCAGGGCAGCGTGTTTGCCTACACGATTGACTACGGCAACCTGTATCGCCGTCGCCCTGTCCAAACTCGCGCTGCTGCTAATACGATGCTTGAACTGGAGCTTCCGGCTGATGTGCAACTAGTGGGGGCTAGCCGTCCGCCTACGAGCCAAACCGGTCGCTGGTTGCGCTGGGATCTAGGGACGCTGAATCCGCAAGCTGCCGGTACTATCGAGGTTGTGGTGCAGACGAGCGTTCCTGCCGGCGCGGTCTTGCCGGCGACGGCCCGCATCTCGACCAGCACGCCAGCGGATGATCCAGTTGATAATGTCGCCGCGCTTACGATCAATGTGGTGCCGCCGCCCTCTACCATCGGCGCAGCAGGTGGTGATTTGCGGGTGGCTATTCGCTCGACGCTCGATCCGGCGACGAACGACGCGAACCAAACGAATGGTATTTACCTCTCGGATGGCACGGCAATTGCGTGGCCATCGGGCGAGGTGCTTGATCTGACTCCGCAACTGGCGAACCTGACCTTTGCCGATGAGCCATTACCGTGGCCGTATGCCTACCAAGCGCGCGTCGTGGGTTGGAGTTTGGCCGAGGTTGCAGTGGGTGGGCAACGCTTTGATCCGCGTGCTGCCGACAGCCGCGGCATAGCCGGTTGTCGTCCGGGAGCGCGCCCGCTTCTCACCCCGCAACTGCTGACCGGCTGCATCTATCGCTATCTTGGCGGCCAGAGCCGCGATCAGCTTGGCGCCAGCGTGCTACGCGAACGCGATCTCGATGATCAACTCCATCTCTACTGGAGCCGCCCGCCGGCGCCGGCGATGCGCCCTGATGTCTACCTCTACACGGCTGACGTGCTTAATCGCGCCCGGCTCACGATTCAGATCGAGCTAGAAGTGCAGATCGTCAATCAAGCGCCGGGCAACATTGGCGGGGTGCCGCTACCGCCAGTGCCGGTCGCCCCGCTGCCCAATCCGGCGCGCCAGCTTGTGACCGGTCAGATCGAGATCAACCTGCTGGCGCCGCGCTCACTCGTTGCGCCGGGCAATTAATTGGCCATCCGTTGCGGCAGGCAATGCTCGCTGGCGCTGTCTGCCGCTAATCGACCCACACGATGAAAACGAAACGCTTACGTAACCGTTCACCACCCAATGGTGATGATCACGCTGCATGCTTACAAGCTTTGATGTGAGGAAAGGAGGGTCGTGCAATCAACCCAACCGCTTCGTTCGTCATGTTCGGTCTAGGCAAGATGTAGCGAAAGGATTTGCGCGATGCGACAAGCTCACCGGCGCGGCCAAACCCTCATCGAGATGGCGCTAGCCTTGCCGATCTTATTGACCTTGGTCGTCGGTCTCTTCTCGATCGGTCAGATACTGCTTACCCACTATGCCGTTAGCCAAGCGGCGCGTGCAGCGGCGCATCAGGCCGCACTCACTGGCGGCAATCGCACCGTTACCGAAACGGCGGCTCGTCAAGCCTTGGCCGGCAGCCTTGGGATTGAGCCGACCGCGAGTGAAGTGGTGATCTCGTGCCCGCGCCAGCCGTGCCGCCGGTATGACCCGATTACGGTCGAGGTTCGGTATCGCGCCGCGCTATGGATGCCGGTCGCCCTGTTGCCCTTCGGCGACGAGATCGTGGTACGCGCTCGCGCCACTCGCGCAGCCGAACGTGATCAGCAGTAGGAGGCCCGCATGCACTGTCGCCGTTTGGGTCAAGCATTGCCGCTACTGGCATTGATGTTGCCGGTGTTGGTGCTCTTTGTGATGGTGGTGATCGAGTTTGCCAATCTCTGGCTGGCGGTGGCGGTGATGGAAGATGCACTCCAGCAGGCTACCCGCTCGGCGGTGCAGCAGATCGAGTATGCCGCTTTAGCGCGCAATGGGCAGGCCCTGCGTGGCAACCGAACCTGCCAAGCGGTGACCATTCACGCTCCTAGTCAGTGCGCGGATATTGTCAAAGTAGCGCATCAATTTCTGCTCGCCAACATGCAAGCGACGCAATTGACCGGGATTGATCCGGTTTCGCTGGCAGCTACTGCGCGCTGGACAGTCTTACCGCAAGGCGGGGCATGCGCTGGCGTAGCTAGTGCAACGCCACTGCTTTGCGCCGAATTGCAACCAACTCTGCGCGGATTATTCGGTTTGGGCGAAGTGCGTCCTCGCATCCGCGCGGCTGACACCATCGATCGTTTGGGCCAACCGTAAGCTCGTATCGAAAGGAGAACTCGTATGTCCGCTCTTGGCACGCTCAATCAGGCGCTCGCCCGTCGCCGTGCCAATCCGCTCCCGGCGATCTTGATCGGTCTCGGTTTGATTATCACCGCTGTGTTCACCGTGCTGGCCTTTCTAGAAGCTGGAAGTAGCGAGCCGGTTGTCATTCTGGCGCGCAATGTGCCCTACGGCCAGCGGCTAAGCGCCGACGATCTGGCGGTAGTGCTGTTGCCGCGCCATCGTCCGGCCCAACTGGCGGGGATCAGTGCGCCATCGCTTGCGGTTGGCCAGTATGCGACTCGCAATCTCGCCGCCAATGATCTGTTGCAACCGTCGATGATCACGGAGCGTCCGCCGGCTCAGCCGGTCTATCCGAATGGCGAGGCCTTGACGCCGGGGATGGTGCCAGTGCCGTTTAGCACTGAAACCATTGGCCCGCTGACCCATCACGATCGGCTCAATATCGGTTTCAATGATCCCAACGGTTCGCCCGATGTGTGCGATCAAGCGCGCAGCGCCGCCGAGGGCCGCGTGCCAACGGTGCAGCCGCCGGCATCTCCTTTGCCGTTGCGTCCGTATGCTTGCCGACTGCTCAGCGGCGCGCGCGTGCTCTATGTCGATGCCGAAGCGCAGGTGGCCTACCTCGAACTGACCCCGTACCAATCGCATGCGATTTGGGCCTTGCAAGCCGCTGGCCTGCCGCTGTGGGGCGAACGTTACAGCAGCGATGCGCCGATCTTACCCGTGCTTGAGCGGCTTGACATTGGCCAGTTTACGGTGAGCGAGTTGACTGCGCCGGTTATGCCCGCTGAAGCCGATAAGTAGGTGCTGGTGTGGGCGCACGCGAGTGCCATGGCTATGGACTGCGGCAGCTCGGCTGCCGCAACCGACAAGGATCACGGAAGGAGGTTCACTGATGCAGAGCGGTTGGGATACCTTGACGCACACGCCGGCTTCTTTGCCAACCTCTGGTGCCGCGATCGTCGACGAGTTGCGCATGCTGCTGCGCAGCGGGCGTTTACGCGATTGCTGGCATCTGCCGCCGGCAGAAGCCTTCGCGCGGCTCGGTTTTGATGGCGCGATCCAGTGGCATGAGGTGGCATGGTACGGCCCGCTCGAAATCTGGCGCGATCCGGAGCATGCGGTCTCGGACATTCTCTTCAACGGCCCGCCCGATTCGCCTTTCTTTGTTGTCCAACGCGGCATGATGGTCAACACCGGCGTGATAGTCCATCCGGCGTGGATTGAGTGGACGCAACGCCAACTGGTGCAACGCTGCCATGGCGGCGCTGTTGAGGTGCCAGCGTTTGCCCAAGGCGTGGTGGATGGTTTGCGCTATGCAATCACGAATCAGCGGGCCTCCCCAGCCGGTCCAAGCCTTTCGATCCGGCTGTTGCCCGAACGCTGGGCAACGCTCGATGATCTGGTGCAGAGCAATGTGATCAGCCGTGAGGCGAGCGATTTGTTGCTAGCAGCACTGAACGGCGGTGCTTCGCTATTGATCGCAGGGGCAACTGGCAGCGGCAAAACAACGCTGGCGGCGGCGCTCAGCCAAGCGATCGGGGCGCGGATGCGGCTGGTGGTAATTGAAGATGGCGGCGAGTTGCCGCGAAGCGCGAACAGCTTGCACATTGAAGCGCCGGCTGAAACGGGCGGTTTTAGCCGGGCGGTGACGTTTGCCTTGCGCCAAAAGCCCAACTACATCATCGTTGGTGAGGTGCGCGGCGGCGAAGCAATGGCGATGTTACAAGCCGCCGCGACTGGCCACCCCGGCTTGGGCACCATCCATGCGGCGACCGTGCAGGGCGCGTTGCGCAATCTAGAGCGGATGGCGCTGATCGGCTTGGCCCACGAGACGACCGGCGCCGGGCAGGCGGCAGCGCAGATCGTGCGCGGTCTGATTACCTCTGATGTGGTGAATCTGTTGGTAGTGTTAATTGGGCGTGCTCCCAACGGGAAGCGTGGTGTGTTGGCCATTGAAGAGGTCTTGCCGCAAGGGGCACAAGGCCAGAGTGGCGATCCCTTCCCGACTAACCCGCTCCTCCGTTACGACCGCGCCAGCGAACGGTTAGCGCGCGCCGGCTACGTCAATGCCGGATGGGGAGCGGGACGGTTGTAGCAGCATAGCGCCGCTGTGACCAACCACCCACAACGATGGTGGTTTATCAATTCTCAAAAGGAGCAACCCCTATGGAACTTATCATCTTTAGCGCGATCGATGGTTTGCAGGCTGAAGTTGAGCAATTGCGTGACGTAGCGGTATTAGCGCCATCACGGATCGATCAGGTGCAACGGTTGCTGGCCGGTTCACGACCGCCAGATGCCATCTTCCTTGACGATAGTCGCGGGACACCGCTGGCCGATCTGTGGGATTTGGCCGCTCGCGCCCAACAGGTGGGGACACGGGTGATGCTGGGGTTGGCCGGCCCAGCGCGGGCAGCGTTGCCCGATGCGTTGGCTGCCGGTTTACCGGCGACCGCTGAACGTAATCCTGCGACGCTGGCCGATTGGATTGGTGCGCAGATTGGCCGGCGGCGCGGGGGTGGCGCGCAGCGCCTGCCGGTGATTGCGATTGGCGCTGCAAAAGGTGGTATTGGCAAGACCTTCGCGACCTGTGTGTTGGCTGAAGGACTGCGCCGGCGCGGGCTTGATGTGCTAGTGTGGGATAGCGATATCTCAAACCCCGGCTTGGTGCCGGCGTTTCGCATCCCGGCTAGCGCTCCGTCCTACCTTCATCTTGTGCAGCGCGGGCCGTCATATTGGAATCCGACTGGTATTCAGCCTTTCATCTTTCAGCCTGAACATACTCGTGCCAATCAGCAAGGGTGGGGGCGGATCGACTTGCTGATCGGTTCGCATGCGGTGGCGCGGGCCGAGAATGATCTACGCCTGCCCGATTGGCAAGGGCTGTATCAGGGGATTGTGGCGCTGGAAGGGTACGATGTGGTGTTGATTGATACCCCGCCTGACTATCTACGTCGGCCTTATGCTACCCACGTTTTGCAAGCCGGTGGCAGCGTTATCTTGCCCACCCCGCCCGGCGCTCGTGAACGCATGGGTGTCGGTCACATGCTCGAACACTTTACCGAATTGGCCCCAGAGCGGCTCGAACGTTGCTCACTGCTCTTTATGGAGCCGGAGCGCGGGGTAACGGTGACGATCAGCATGGTGGCTGATCTCTTTGCCCGCCGTTACCCGCGGGTGGGCAATCTCGGCGTTTTGCCGCGCGAACCGCGCCTCGCCAGTCTTGCCGATGAACATGATGGCTACGTTTCGATGCTCGATCTTGGCCCGCAAAGCCGGTTTGCCCGCGCTACCCATCAGGTGGTTGAGTCGCTGTGCGCGCATGCCGGCTTGAAGCCGCGCCTGCCGTTGCCGCGGGTTGGTTGGTGGGTACGGTTGAGCGAACAGGTGTTAGGCCAGCGCGCTGCTGCGCCAGCGCTGTCGTAACGCTGGAGTGGCGGGCTTGGCAAGGTGTATGCCTATTGTTGCGCGGGGCGTAGCCCTCGCCGTCATCGTGCGCAATATGGATCAGTAACATCGCTGCGATCAAGCAATCAGCCAACCGCACTGTCGCCAACGCGACGCTCATGCGCTTCATGGTCGGTGTTGCCGCTCCCTTTTAGGTATGCTTTTCACTTTTGGGAGGGATGGCCTTGGGTAGGAGGCACCGGCATTGCTAGTCGCCTGCCCGCCCTGAATGACCTGAGCCGCCCGGCTTGGGTAGCTAAATGCGAACCACTATAGATGGAGGAGATACATGCATCCTGCGTACCGGCCTCTCACAGTGATTGAAGAGGGTGGGTTGGCCGATTTGATGCCGCAGCAGACAACAGTCGATCCGGCGGCGACGGCGTTGCAAGCGGCGCGCGAGATTCTGCTCGCCGAGCTGCCACCCGATCTGCTTGACCCGGTAGCGCCGGCTGCCGAGCGTGATCCGGCGGTGCTGCGCGTGCTACGGGTTGCCATCGGTACCCAGACCGAACGCGGCGGGCCGTTGGCTGGTTTGCCCACCGACGATACCAGCCTGCTCCGCCTCTTTCACGATACGATTGGTTGGGGACCAGCCCAACCCTATCTGGATGACGAGCGGATCCAAGAGGTGAAGATTATCGGTGACCGCATTATGGTGCAGGAAGAGGGGGCTGACTTCACCCTTGCGCCGGAACGCTTTAGCTCGCCGCGCCAAGCGCTGGATCGCGCCTTGGTGCTGGCGTCGCGGCTGGCAGTGCCGCTCGACCGCAGCCGCCCGCAAGATACTTTGCCGCTTGCGCACGGTACCCGTATGCACGTGACTATTCCGCCGTGTACACCTGACGACACTGCGCTGATCTGTATCCGGCGCGGTCGTCGCACTGCGTGGACGCTGGCCGATATTTTGCGTCGCGGCGCGTGTGATGAACCTTTGTTTGCGCTGCTGCAATTGCTGGTGCGCGCTCGTTGTTCGTTTCTGATCGCCGGCGAGACTGGCTGCGGCAAGACGGCGCTGCTGGAAGCGATTGTCAATTCATGGCCGGGTGAACCGCACGTGATTACAATCGAAGACAACACGCTTGAAATCAACGTTCGCCATGCAGCGTGGACGCGCGAACTGGTGCAGACTAGCCTCGATCCGTTGGCGTTTGGGCGAGCGGCGCGGGAAGTCTTGCGCCAGACGCCTTCACTGGTAGCGCCGGGTGAGACACGCGCCGCTGAAGCTGGCGCTATCCTCGCGGTCGCTGTCAGTGGCCATGCGGTGGTCACCACGATTCACGCGCGCACAGCCTTGCGCGCCTTGAGCCGGTTGGCTGACTGTGCCGCGATGCCGGGGGCGTACCTCTACGAAGGCCGGCGCACTAATGCGCTGGAAGACATCTGTGACAACTTCAATGTCGTGATCCATCTCAGCCGCGCGGCTGGTCGTCGCTATATTGATGAGGTGGCGTTGCTCGATGGCTGTGACGAGACGGCTACAGGCTTGCGGCCAAGACTTATCCGCTTGGCATGGGTTGAACCAACCGCTGATGGGGTGCGCTGGCATTGTGCGGCCCGTGCTGATGGAGATCGGTTGGTCTGGCGTGGCGCTGATCAGACGCCTGAGCTGCTGGCGCAACGTCTGGCGTTGCTCAAGCTAGCCGAGCGGCCCCGCGCCGTGGCGAGTAGCCGGGCCGTAGTTGATGAAGCGTTGGTACAAGCTGCGTTGGCCCGCCAAGCCGGTGCGTCCGAGCGCGCGTTGGCCATCTTGCGGCGGGCATGGGCTGAGCGCAACGATGAGCGGTTGGTGCATGCGGCCCGTCAGTCCCTTGCCATGGATCCACGGCGACAACAACAAGCGGCTGAGGCGGCCCGTGCCGCGTATGAGCAGATCAATACGGCCTTGGCCGCGCGACGCTGGGCGGTGGCAGCGACGCTTTACGACGAGCTGAGTTCCGATCTCGAACGTTACGCCGCGTTTGCGCCAGCCGGCGGCTGGCCGGTGTTGGTAGCGGCAATCGCTGTCGGCCAGCGCACCGATCACGAGGCTGGTGTGGCCATTAACCGCGCTGAACAGGCATTGGCGCAGGGCCGCGCCCGCGATGCGCTCGATTTGTTGACCAACTTTGAACCGGCGCGCCTCAGCGATGAGACGGCGTTGGCATTGTTGCACGCGCGTTACGCTGCGCTCAATGCACTTGTTGCTAGCGGTGAAGTCGGCACAGCGGCATTGACGCCGGTAGCCGCCGCGTTGCGTATGCGTGAAGCAGCGTTGCAGGCGCAAAGTGCGTAGCGTAAATGCAACCGCAGGGTGCCTGCGGTCATTGCGAGGCATAGCAGGGTATTGCAACGCCATGCCTTGTCAACTGAAGTAATCGCCCGTGAACACGGCAGACATCTGCTCGCTGGTACCAGCAGATTCCGACAGATTGAGTAAGTGAAAGGGTTCAGCCAATATGGAAACACTCACCCATCCCGAAACAGCGTGGCTGCTGCGCGCAGCACCGGCGTTGCTAGCCGCACTGATCACACTGACCGCAACCTTCGTTTTGCGCCAACCGTTGGCGCGCTGGCTGGCCCGGCTGGTCCAGCAGCGATCGCCGGCGGCGCTCGATCCAGCCTTAGTGTGGCGTCCAGCACTGCTAAAACCGGCCACGGCGCTCTTGATAGCTGCCGGCGCAGCAGCCCTTGTGAGTGCAGTGCTTGGTTTCATCGGTTCCCTCTGGATGGGGTTGGCGGCAGCACCGGCAGCAGCGGCGCTCGCAGTACGGGTAGGTTTTGTACTAGCCTCTCAGCGCTATAACCAGCAGCTCGAGCGAGAACTGACTCCCGCGATTGGCCGGCTTAGTGCCCTGCTCGGCGGCGGTTTGGGATTGCGCACTGCGTTCGAGCGGTTGCTCGCCGATATGACTGCTGGCCCGTTGCAGAGCGAATGGTCGTGGCTGATCCGGCAACAAGGTGCGCCTTTGGCCGATGGCAGCATTGCCACTATGCGCCAAGTGATTGCGGCACTGGCCGGGCAAACTTCGGCGGCCCGCCATGCGACCCTGCTCAACCACCTTGCTGTCGCCGCCGACCAACCGCAAGACCTGCAAGCCCGCCGCTGCGCTGCGGCCTATGCCGCCTTGCAAGCCTCGGAACGTCGTCGCGAAGAGGCGCTTACCGAGCTGGCCCAGATGCGCTATAGCGGTTTGGCCGTTGGCGGGGCCGGTGTATTGATGGCTGTCTACTTGATTGCCACCCAGTGGGAACGAGTGCGCATTGCGTACAGCACCCCGCTGGGGATGGTCTTTGCAGTGATGGTCGGATTGGCCCTGCTGGCCCCCATTGCCGGCGGCATCTGGTTCTCGCGGGTGGAAGATGTGGAGTATTAGGGCGGGTTAGCGAGTATGGCATATGTCTTGTCGGTAGGTGAAATCGGGCAATGCTACGGAGTGCGGCAGTCTTGCCGCCGCACGCGGTTGACAGTGCGCTACCCAAAGCGCCAGCAATGCTATGGAGTGCGGCAGTTTGACTGCTGCACTCCACAATGGCCCGCTTTGCCACCTATCTCCAGCTTGTGGGAACGGCGCGAGAGGTGAAGTCTGAGGAACCAGATGAAGATATGTTCGAAAGGAGTACGATACATGCCTCATGTCCTAACTACTCCCGCTGCGCCGGCGTTGCTGGCCGCGTTGTGCGGCGCGCTGCTGGCTGCGCTTGGCGTGGTATTGCGCGGGAAACCCATTGCCACACCATCGTTTGACGAACGGCAACGGTTGATCATCGGCCAGACCGGCGGCACAGCATTGGCATTACTCTGTGCGGGCGCGGCGCTCAGTGGCGGCCCGATCTGGCTCGGCTTGGCGCTGGCCGCCTATTTGGCGCTTGGCTTGGTGTGGCCGCGCCAGCCGCGCCGCGCCCGTGAGCGCATGGAGCAAGAGCTGCGCCGGTTGACGCCGGGGTTGATAGGCTTCATCCGCGTCGCGCTTGGCAGCTTTGAAGCGCCGAGCACGCTCTTGCGCCGCTACTGCGCACAGGCCGCGCCGCGCCAAGCGCCTATGCGCGAAGTGGTCGCCACCGCGATCGAACTCGGTGAAGAGCAGCGCATGCGACCCTTTGCGGCGCTGGCCGAGGTTGCCCGCCGCTATCGTTGCCGTGAGCTGATTGATGCCACTGCTGCGCTGGCTCAAGCCGAAACTGAAGGCACGCCGGTTGAAATGGTGCTGGCTGCCCAACAACAGACCCTCGAAGCGTTGTTGCAAGGCGAGTTTCGTCGCCTCATCCGCCGGCGCACCATGTACTTGCTCTTGTTGGCCGCGATCAGTCTCGTGGTTGGGATTTTGTTGAACTTGCTGTTTGTGATGGTGGTGGGCAGCGAGGTGTTTGCGTTGTGGTGATATTTATGGAGTGCGGTAGTCGAAACTACCGCACTCCATATCAGCGTTTGTTAACCGGGCCGGTACTTTAACAACCTAAGAAACGGCTTTCTTGAGGAGCTGCCGGCTCAATCCGGTAACTCAGCCAGACGATTCCGGATTGTTCATACCGGCGTTGCTCCGTGAGCGTGAGCTGGCGTGATGGTCCCGGCGCGGGCAAGAATGGGATGCCATTGCCCAATAACACCGGCGCGATAGCTAGCTCAATTGTATCAACCACATCTAACGCCAACAAGTGGCGAAACAGCTCGCCGCCGCCAAACAGCCAAATGTCTTTGCCGGGACGCTGGCGCAACTGTTCAATAGAGTGATGGCTCAGTTCGTTGATGATGGTCACGTTTCGATGATCAGCCGCCGTGAGCGTGGTCGAAACCACAACCAGCTCTTTGCTGGCGTACAACTGGCCATACTCAGGATCGGCGAGTGGTAAGCCGGCAAAGGTCTTACGCCCCATCAAGAGGGTTTCGAATTCGGCAAACAATGCGCCGAATTCGATCGCCGGCTCATCCGGAATCCAACTCGTGTCGCCTTGCGGGCCGGCAATATACCCATCAAGGCTACAAGCTACCTGATACCGGATACGGCGCATCTCTACCCTCCTCCCTATCTCCCCTCCCGGCCTCAATTCGACGCAATCACCGGCAACTCCGCCTCAATTGCCGGAGCGAGCGTCAGGAGTGTGCGATGCACCCAGCCCTCTTGCTGGCGGGGGTTAATGATTCGGATCCAGATCCCATCGGCGCTTCGCCCAAGCAAGATCACTGTTTCATAGGCATGGATATGGTCCAAGACTGTGCCTTTCAAGTTTGGCTCAGCCCGCACATTGCCGCCGTTAAACACGGTGGCGGTTGGAAGGGTTGGGGTCGGCGTTGGTTGTGGTGTAGCCGCCAGTTGCGGGGTGCGGGTAGGGCGTGGGGTGGCGGTCGCTGACGCCGCTTCCGCTACAGTCTGGTTAGATAATGGCGCATTAGCGGTGATGCCAAAGAAGCTGGTTTGCCTAATCTGTGCTTCGGCATTGTTCACAGGTAGGCCATCAAACAAGAGTGCAACCCCGGCTAGCACCAGATTTAGAACCAGTGCGCTGGCGAATAAGAGAGCAGTTTGGCGGCTGCGCTGTGGTTGCTGCGTTGCTCGCAACCGTTCCGCTTCGTCAATGCGTTGCAACAGGATCCGGTCGTCCCACAATTCAACGGCTTGCCCGCGTGCTTCGAGCTGTGACTGGCGAGTAAAGGCACTGGTTGCCACTAAGATGGCGCGATCCGCTTGCTGAATTTGCAGCGCGCCGACCAGATCGCGCACGTATTTGGGGCCGACCGGTTTTGTGTAGCGTTTGCATTGAATGATAAAGCGTAAGCCATCGCGCTCGGCGGTGATGTCTACACCGCGATCGCCGCTGCCGCCTCGCACCGTGACCTGCTTCCAACCCAGATCTTCCAACAATAGCGCAACTCGCTGCTCAAACTCACTCGGTGAAAGATCAAGCAACTGCTGGCGGCGTAACTTTTGGATGCGCTGTTCGCGTAACCAGCGGTTAATAAAGAAGACAATCGTCATCCCAGCAACCATCACGGTTATCGTCCATAACAAGGGAAGCGATAACAAGATGCTGCCCAAAATCACCCCAATTGCTAACAAGCCACTGATCGGGTCAAACTCCTCGCTAGCAGCGCGGGAACGAGTGTTAGAACGTCGAGTCACGCCGGAAGCTCCTGTCAAGTACAACGAGAACACATAGTACGAATACATTAACAAAGCGTTATTACCCATCCATTTCCAGCGCCCTACGTTATAATGAGATAAAACGAGATTGAATTCGTGAGGAAGGGATGCAATCGTGAAGTCACTGGTGCAAGCTCGCTGGATCACGCCATTGCTCGTCGCCGCGCTGGCAGTTGCGCTCGATCAAGCGTCAAAGCGCTGGATCGTCGTCACCCTTGGCCCTGAAACGATGACCCGCTTTATTCCGCTGATTGGCGACGATGTCCGGCTGGCGTATTCACATAATACGGGGATTGCGTTTAGCCTATTCCAAGGCAAGTCAGATATGTTGACCATCGTGGCGTTGGTGATCATTACCGGCGCGATCTATCTCTATGTGACGCAATTGCCCAACCGGCGCCGGTTAGTGCAGATCGCGATGGGGTTAATCCTCGGCGGCGCGTTGGGCAATGTGATCGATCGGATCCGGTTGGGGTATGTGGTCGATTTTATTCAGGTCGGTTGGTTCCCAATCTTTAATCTCGCCGATAGTGCGATTACGGTTGGTGCGGTCCTCTTGATGTTGCAATACGCGCTTGATGAGATCGCTCTCCGCCGTGTGCGGCAAGCGATGATGTCACAGTGATGGCGATGCGCACCCGTTGGATGTTGCTCTTTCTGGTGGCGCTACCGATCTTTCTGCTCGACCAACTGAGCAAGGTTTGGTTGAGCGATGTGCTGATGCGTACCAATCGCCCGATTCCACTGCTCTTTGATTGGGTGCAGCTCGCCTATCACGAGAATACTGGAGTTGCCTTTGGCCTCTTCCCCGACCAAGGCGGTGTCCTCTCGGTTGGCGCTGGCTTGGTGCTCATCTTGCTGGCCTACACGTATCAGCACATCCTCCCCGCTGAGTCGCGGTGGGTAACAGTTGCGGTCGGATTGATCTTCGGCGGCGGGATTTCCAACCTCTTCGACCGGATCCGGCAGGGGTATGTGGTTGATTTTATTCAGATTGGTTGGTGGCCGGTGTTCAATCTAGCCGATAGCACGATCTCACTCGGAGTCGCGGCATTGGCCTTTCACATCATCTTCATTGGCGATGAACCGGCACCAGTCGAACCAGAGCCAGTTGATGATAGTTTGCTCAGCGAGTTGTTGAGCCATGATCCCGAAATGCCACTGCCTGCCGAGCCGCGCAATCGCAATTCGGAGTCGCCGTCATGAATGACGCCAGTACATTGGAATGGCTCGATTCTGATGAGCGGGTGGTGATCGTTCCTGCCGAGGTAAGTGGTGAGCGGATCGACCGGTTTTTAGCGGCGACCTTGCCCGATCTGTCGCGGGCGCAAGTGCAACGCTTAATCGAGCAGGGCATGGTGCTCTGCGCGGGCCGGCCTACTCGCGCCAGCCAGCCGGTGCGCCCCGGGATGGCCATTCACGTCACCATTCCACCGCCCGTACCGACCGAACTGGTGGCCGAACCGATCCCGCTTGACGTGGTGTACGAAGATGCCGATATTGCCGTGATCAACAAACCAGCCGGCATGGTCGTGCATCCGGCACCGGGCCATGCGCGCGGCACGCTGGTGAACGCCCTCTTGGCCCGCTACCCCGATTTGGCGATTGGCGGCGAGGTACGCCCCGGCATTGTCCATCGTCTTGATCGCGACACGTCTGGCTTGTTAGTCATTGCCCGTCACGATGACGCCCTGCGCGCGTTGGTTGAACAACAACAGGCGCGACGCATGCGCAAAATCTATCAGGCGTTGGTAATCGGGCGACCGCCAGTCACTGGCACGATTGATGCGCCGATTGGCCGCGATCCGCGTGACCGGCTGCGCATGGCAGTGGTGAGTGATGGCCGCCCGGCGCGTACCCATTATCGGGTGATTGCGACTTTTGGCGATTATAGTTTGCTCGAAGTGCAACTCGAAACCGGTCGCACGCACCAGATCCGGGTGCATTTGCGCCATCTCGGCTATCCGATCGTTGGCGATCCGGTCTATGGCCCGCGCCGCGCGCATCTGTACCTATCACGCCAGTTTTTGCATGCCGGCGAGTTGGGCCTGTTTCACCCGCGTGATGGGCAATGGCGGCAATTCACTGCGCCCTTGCCGCCCGATCTGTCGTCCGTTCTTAACCATTTACAAATGGTTGCATCCACGCACTAAGCTCGCAATATGCTACAATGCGCAGGGATGGCAACGACGCACTCCGTCGCATTCCATAACTGGCGCCGCGAAGATGTGAGGAGACAGTTATGCGCAAGAAAATTAGCATTATCGGGGCAGGGTTTGTTGGTTCAACTACGGCGCACTGGCTGGCTGCCAAAGAGTTAGGCGACATCGTGCTATTGGATATTGTCGAGGGTGTGCCACAGGGTAAGGCGCTTGATCTCTATGAGGCAGCGCCGGTTGAGGGGTACGATGTGCGGGTGATCGGCACGAACGATTACGCCGATACCGCTAATTCCGACGTTATTGTCGTTACCTCCGGCGCACCGCGTAAGCCGGGCATGAGCCGCGAGGATCTGATTAAGGTTAACGCTGATATTACCCGCGATTGTGTTAGCAAAGCGGCGAAGCTCTCGCCAAACGCATTCATTATTATGGTCAATAACCCGCTGGACGCAATGACCTATCTGGCGGCTGAGGTGAGCGGTTTCCCCAAAGAGCGGGTGATGGGGCAGGCCGGTGTGCTCGATGCGGCGCGCTACCGCACCTTTATTGCCATGGAGGTTGGTGTTTCGGTCGAAGATGTGCAGGCGATGCTTATGGGCGGCCATGGCGATGAGATGGTGCCCTTGCCCCGCTTCTCGACCATCGGCGGCATTCCGGTGAGCCATTTCATTGCGCCTGACCGGCTGGCTCAGATTGTTGAGCGCACACGCAAGGGGGGCGGCGAGATTGTCAACCTGCTTAAGACCGGCAGTGCCTACTATGCTCCAGCTGCTTCGACGGCGCTGATGGTGGAGGCGATTTTGAAGGATAAGAAGCGAGTGGTGCCGGTGGCAGCGTATCTGACCGGTCAATACGGTTTGAACGATATCTACTTCGGCGTGCCGGTAGTGCTTGGCGCTGGCGGGGTCGAGAAGATTATCGAGTTGCCGCTCAACGAGGAAGAGATGGCGCTGCTGAACGCCTCGGCGAAAGCAGTGCGCTCAACGCTTGAGACGTTGAAGTCGTTGTAATCTCAGCACGGCGGCGGCGCGCTAGTTCGTGTCGCCGCTTCACTGTTTGCGAATACTGTTATGGCCAGTTCGGCGCAATCGTCAATGCAATCATCGTCATCACCACGCACAACGTCGGCATGGAGTCCACTCGGTGGCGAGCGCTTCTATGCGATGGCGCGCTGGGTCATGATTATCTTGCTCGGTGTTGTCACCCAATTCCTGACTAATGGTAGTCTTTGGCCGATCAATGGCGCACTCGAGGCTTTAGATTTGATCTTTTGGCTGTATGCCGGCTTTGCGCTAATTTTTACCTTGTTGGCGTTTGTGCCCCCCGCTGCCGGTCTCGTGAGCCTGTCGTACCTGTTTGATATTGCCTTCATTTCGTTGATGGCCTTTTTGGGTGGCGAGCGGGTTGTGATCTTTTTTCCGCTCTATTTGGTGCCGCTGACCTATGCTGCCATCCGACAGCCGCTCCACATCGGCGTCCTTTCGGGCGCACTGGCCGCCGTGGCGTATATTGCGGCGTTCATCGGCTGGCGCCGGCTGATTGCGCCTGAAGCGTTGATGACTATGCTCGATTACGTGGCGCTGGCGTTGCGTGGCTTGACACTGGCGATCGTGCCATGGGTGACGGGGAATCTGGCTGAACGCCAGAGCGAAACTAATCGCTATCGCGTTGCGCAGGCCCAACAAGAGGCTGAACGGGCGTTGCAAGAGGCAAATGTCTACCGCGATCAGATGCGCTCGCTCTACCAAGTGGCGCTGGCGTTGGGATCGACCGCCGATTACCGGCAGGTGCTTGATGCGCTGCTGCGTGAAAGCCGTAAAATTGTGCCCTACCGCGCTGGTGTGGTGTTACTCTCCTCTGGCCAGCCGAATGAGCTGTATGTCGCCTTTGGCTCCAATCTGGCGCCGGGTGATCTGAATCGTACCTTGCAGATGGATGCTGGCTTGGCGGTGGCATTGCGCGCCAATACGGCCCAGACAATTACCTCCTTTGCCCAGTTTCCGTCGTTGCAAGAGATCAGTGCGCTGCGTGATTGTGTCTCAGCGGCCCTGATTCCCCTCCAAGTGGGGATGCGCGCCTATGGTCTGTTTGTAGTTGCCACCGATTACATGCTGCAAACGGATCAGACCGAGATGTTAATGGCGTTGACAAATTATGCCATCGTTGCGCTGCATAATGCGCAACTAATTTTCGATCTCAAAGAAGAACGAGAAAAGTTGCTCTCGCGCGAAGAGGAGGTGCGTCACCAGTTGGCGCGCGATCTGCACGATGGTCCGGCCCAATCGATGGCCGTCATTACGATGAAGGCCGAGTATATTAAACGCCTGCTTGATCGCGATCCGGCTCAAGCGTTGGCCGAACTTGATGAGTTGAGCACGATTGCTAAGCGTACCAACTATGAGGTGCGCACAATGCTGTTTGAGCTGCGCCCGCTAATGCTCGAAACGCAGGGCTTGAAGGTGGCGTTAGAGCAATATCTGGATCGGTTGCGCGCTAAAGCCGGTAAGACGGCTATCATTCTCGCAGCCAGCGATATTGATCAGCTCCGTCTCGGTTCAAAAGTGGAAGGCGCGTTGTTTAACATGATCCAAGAATCAGTCACCAATGCGATTAAGCACGCTAATGCCGCTCATATTTGGGTACGTTTGCGGCAGGTGCAAGATAAGATGCTGGAAGTGGTGATCGAAGATGATGGTGTTGGCTTTGATAAAGCGGCCTTGCTCAAAAGCTATGAGAAGCGCGGTAGTTTTGGTCTCTTGAATATTGATGAGCGGGCCCGGTTAGCCGGCGGTCGGGCCGAGATTGATTCGACACCCGGCAAGGGCACGCGCATCACCATCTTTGTGCCGGTTGAATAATCGTGAACCCCTATCTCAATCCACAACGGATCCGCGCCGCGTTGCGTGCGCTTAATCTGCGCCCAACCCGTGGCATGGGCCAGAATTTTCTGCTCGATGGCCATGGGTTGGCAACCATCGTCGCTGAAGCCGCGCTAACCCCATCCGATACCGTTATCGAAGTGGGGCCGGGTTTGGGCGTGTTGACGTGGGAATTGCTGGCCCGGGCAGGCCGGGTGATTTGCGTTGAACTCGATCGCCGTTTGGCTGACCGGTTGGCCGCTGAGTTCCGCGATCGTGCCAATCTCTTTCTGGTGCAGGGTGATGTGCTTGAGCTAGCTCCGGCAGATCTGCTGGATCGCGCTGGTGCTGCGCCGCCTTACAAACTGGTCGCCAATATCCCCTATGCAATTACAGCGCCGCTGCTGCGCCATTTCCTCGAAGCGACTGTTCCGCCTGAGCTAAGTGTGTTGCTGGTACAATGGGAGGTCGCCCAGCGTATCTGCGCCGGCCCCGGTGACTATAGCGTGTTGACCCATGCGATCCAGTTTTACGCTGAACCCGCGATTGTGGCCCGCGTGCCCGCCAGTAGCTTTTTCCCCGCGCCCGCCGTTGACTCGGCGATTGTGCGCTTGCAACGTCGCCCGCAGCCAGCGGTGACGGTCGCTGATGTCAATGCCCTCTTCCGTTTGATTAAGGCCGGTTTCCTCCATGCCCGCAAACAATTGGGCAATGCCTTGCCGAGCGGGTTAGCCGCGTTAGGGGTCGATATTACTCGCGAACAAGTGGTGGCGGCGCTGCGTACTGCCGGGATTGATCCCCAACGCCGCGCCGAAACAGTGACATTGGCCGAATGGGCGAACTTGCTCGCTGTTTTGATCGAATCGGGGGTATAGTACTAAGAGAGCCAATTGTTGGTTCGCAAGTCTATACTTCTGGAGGAAACAGTGGCCGAGCAGACGACACCCTATTTCGCCGGTCTTTACCGGCACGAATATGCCAATTTGATCACGTTTCGCAAAAATGGCCAGCCGGTGGTGACACCGGTTTGGTTTGCCGAGCGCAATGGCAAGTTGTACGTGATGACTACTGCTAATGCCGGCAAGGTCAAGCGCATCCGTAACAATCCGCACGTCGAAGTTGGGCCATCTGATCGCGCCGGTAAGCCGTTGGGGCCGACCGTGCCGGCGCGGGCGCGCATTTTGCCCCCTGAAGAGACCAAGGTGGCGCGTGAAGCCCTCGATAATAAGTATGGCCTGATGAAGGCAATGTTCGATTTTTTCATGAATGTGCGTGGCGTCGAACGGGCGTGGATTGAAATTTCCCCAGCCGAATAAATGATCACTGTCGAGCCGCACGGTAGTGCGGCTCCCCTCTATGCATCGCTGCCCTATGATGATGGCCCCAACTGGGTGCCGCTCAGGGTGCAGCATACTAGCATGGCCGTGCAATAGGCCGGAGTTGCTTGCATCCTGTCGTTGCGAGGATGCCGATCGTCCGCAGCAGTTCCCTGCAATAGTGGCGCAACATCAGAAGAGCAGCCGCTCGTGTTAGCAAGGGGATTGCTGCGCTGCCTGCGGCATTCCTAGCCAGCCGGCGTCTTCATCGTTCAGCACGTGCCCTGCCAACGCGCAGCTCGCTCGACCAGTTGGTACCAGATGTCAAATGTCCAACCAGTTGCGCGCCTCATAGCCATCAAGCCATTTGACAGTTGCGCGCATGTGGTGATATAAGAGAGCGAACGATGGCAATCTATGGCTCTTAGCGCCTCGTTGCGCGACACAGGAGAGAGATTGCGTGAAACGACTGAATCGCGCTCTGCTTGTGCTCCTGCCCGTGCTAGCCTTGTTGCTGCTGGTGGCCTTGATGGCGGCAACGCCGCCTGCTCCGCCTCCAACGCCGAAGGTGGCCGATCTCCCGCCGCTTGAGACGCCAACGGTAGCACTGCTCCCTACCGTAACGCCTTCGCCATCGCCGATCCCAGAACCAACCCTAACCCCCACCCTTGCCCGGCGCGAGTTTCTCGAGTCGTTTGATGTCAAAACCGCGCCAACCAGCTTCCTGCCCGGTCACGGCCCAGTCTTGCCCGGTGAATTTGTTTATGCCGGACGCCGGATCGATTTCTACGTTGGCAGGGGTACGTTTCGCGCCGATCAAGTGCGTGACTTGGCGGTCAAGATCGAGTACGCGCTTGGCTATCTGCAACGCCGATTTGATGTCCAACTGACCGATCGCGTCTCGATGGGGTTCTACAATCCGGCTTTAGCCCCGACGAGCGATACGCGCGGCATTGCCTACACCCACGATCGCACGAATATTCGCCTTTTCTACGGCCCCAACGACGATACCTATAAGGCACTAGTGATCGCCACCCACGAGCTGGCGCATGCCTTGCAGGCCGAAGCGTATGGCCGCGAAGCGCAGAGCCGCTCTGATCTGGTCTTGTTGGAAGGCTTGGCGACGTGGATTTCGGGCGAATATTGGCTCAGCCTGTCCGATTCGTCGTCGTTTCAGGCCCGCGCGCGCGAGCTCTATCAAGCCGGTTATCGCGGCAATCTGGCGGCCTTGGCCAGTAGCGCCGATTCGATGGTCGCCTACGAGATGTGGGCTGGGTTTGTCGAATATCTGGCCCAAACCTACGGCTGGGATAAGTTCAACGAGTTGTATGCCAGTGGTCGTGGGCGCGCTCCCGGTTCGGCCAATTACCGCGGGCTTTACGGCAAGAGTTTTCAAGAACTCTATACCGAATGGTATGCAACGTTGCGGTGAACGCCATGCGCTAAGGCGCACCGAGGTCAGGGGCATGGTCTACTTCCCCGTCTTCTCAGTGCGCCTGAGCATCGCCTGTTAATCGCGCAGCTTGAGCAGCTCCTCCACCGGCGCGAAGTTCCACGGCTCACCCATACCGATAATGATATGCGTTGCGCCTGCTGCAAGGTATGGCTCGATTGGCTCGCCTGCGCGCGGTGAGACGCTGCGCTCAATTGTGGCTGGATCGCGGCCTACCTGAGCGCACCACTGGTTGAGAACCTCATTCTTGCGCTTGAAGTTTTCGACCGGCCCGAAGCCGTGCCAGATATCGGCGTGTTCCGCAGTGATCCGCAGCGTGACTTTTTCACCGCCGCCGCCGATCAAGATCGGGATGCGGCGCAGTGGCGGCGGCTGATCGACCTCCCAGCGTGCTTTGATGATCGGCAATGCTTCGCGCAACGCGCGCAAGCGATCGGCAGCAGTGCCGAAGGTATAGCCAAACTCGGCATAATCACGTTCAAACCAGCCGGCACCCAGTCCAAGAATCAGCCGACCCCCGCTGATATGATCAACCGTTTTGGCCATATTTGAGAGCAGCGCCGGATTACGATAGCTGTTGCACGTTACCAAACAGCCGATCTCGGCGCGCTGGGTGATGGTCGCCATCGCGGTCAAGAGCGTCCATCCCTCGAAGTGTGGGCCGTCTGGCGGACCATAAAGCGGAAAGAAGTGATCCCAATTCCAGATCGTATCGCAGCCGATCGCTTCGGCATAGCGCACGGCATCACGGTACGATTCCCACGTGGTATGTTGTGGATGGAGTTGTACGCCAACCCGAAAACGAGCCATAATCTAACCTTTCTAATTGCGCTTGGCTGGTAAAATGATCCTCTAAAAAGCATTCACAAACTACGTTTATGCTGTAAACTGTGAAATGCAAAGCTGCAATTACGTTGCGCAGCACTTTTCAGGGTACGACAACATATACGGGCGCATCGATGAGAGTTCGTATCTGGGGCACGCGCGGCTCGTATCCAGTTGCCCACGCCAGTATGCTGCGGTATGGCGGGAATACTACCTGTGTGGAGGTAGTGGCGGAAGGGCGCCATATTATTCTCGATGCCGGCACTGGCCTGCGGATGTTAGGCGATTCGTTTGCTCAAGAGCAAGTGCCACGGCAACTCGATCTCTTGATTACCCATACCCATTGGGATCATATCATAGGTTTTCCGTTCTTTGCACCCCTGTTTGATCCCGATTTGAAACTCGATATTTATGGCTTGGCCCGCACGCAGTCGAGTTTGCGCACCACGTTGGCCGGTGCGTTGAGTGATCCGCTGTTGCCGCTGAATATGGATGATTTGCGCGCGCAGATTAACTTTTTTGAAATTGGCGCCGGGCACTGCTTTGAATTGGGCCCGGTACAGGTGCGCACGGCGCTCGCCAACCATCCGTACCGCGCGCTCGCTTACCGGCTAGAAACGTCCGATGGCGTGCTGACCTTTATTCCCGATACCGGCCCCTTCCATACGGTGCTCTTCGGCGAGGAGCGAATTGAGTGGACTGGCCAACCTACGGCGCGTAGCCAGAGTGAATTGCGCGAATTAGCAGCGATGAAAGCGGCAATTCTTGAATTGGCCTACCGCGCTGATTGGCTCATTTACGATGCCCAATTCACCGATGCCCAATACGCGCGCTTTCCGCATTGGGGGCATAGCAGCGCAACCCAAGCCCGCGAAATCGCTGAAGAGGCGCAGGTGCGCCAGTTGATCTTGTTTCACCACGATCCTCATCGCACCGATGAGGAACTGGATCGGATTGTGGCTGAACAGCAAGTGTTGGCCGCGCCGGGATTGTTGGTGACGGCAGCCTTTGAAGGCATGGAGTTGTGGAGGAAGCCATGAAGGTGCGGTTTTGGGGGGTGCGCGGCTACGTGCCGACGCCGCACGCCGCTATGCTGCGGTACGGCGGCAATACCTGCTGCACTGCCGTCACGGGCGATCATGGCGAATTAGTCGTGCTTGATACCGGCACCGGCTTCTGTATGCTAGGCGATGAGTTGATGCAGGGTGAGTTTGGTCGTGGACGCGGTACCCTGACGCTGCTCATCAGCCATACGTATTGGGACCATATTCTCGGTTTGCCCTTCCCCGGTGTGGTGCATATTCCCGGCAATCGACTCGATATTTATGGCCCTGACAGCACGCGCGGCTCGTTGCAGATGGTGTATGACGGGATGCTCTCGCCAGTCTACTCACCGGTTTACGGTCTGGCGCACATCGGTGCAACGCACCGTTTCACCACTATCTCAACCGAACCGTTTATGATCGGTCGCTTGCTGGTGCGCGCCCTACCCCTCTCGCGCCGCCAGCATTCGCCGATCTGGGCCTATCGCTTGGAAGAAGAGGGCCGGGTGCTAGTCTATATGACCGATGTGCGCTATAATGAAGAGAGTATCCGCGCGGAGGCGATCGCGTTTGCGCGTCATGCGCACATACTTATCCATAGCGCACCCTATTTGCGCGCCGAACAAGTAGAAGACTACGGCCATAGCCGGATCGAAGACGCGATTGAAGTGGCCCAAGCTGCCGGCGTCGAACGGTTGTTGCTGTTTCACCACGCGCCTACTCGCACCGACGATGAACTTGATGCGATGGTCATCCGTCTCCGCGCCGAGCTCGCAGCTCAGGATAGCCCGCTACAGGTGGCCGCGGCAGCAGAGGGGATGGAATTGGTGGTGTGAGGGTGATCGCTTGATCCGAAGCGAACAAGTCACCGCAGCGGATTAATTATTACGCATGGTAAACAGTTTCTCACTCTTCCTATCTTGCGAGACGGCTGGCGGCGTAGTAGAATACTGGCAAAGCTTTTTAGCGAGTGCTACACGGGAATAGCACCCATTCAGGAGTGAGGCTTTATGACCCCTTTGGTCAGCCGCAATGCTCCGCAACTGATGACCTTTTGAGAAATAGCTCGGTCCTCGCCGTGCTGATGGCGGGGGCCGGGTTGTTTTTATCGCCCGGCCACCCAATGACGGGTTGGCAACAGCGGATGGAGGAATGCGATGGAACTCACCATCAAGAGCCGGAACGGCAAGATCTCAGAGCGTCAACGCGAGCACATCGAAGAGAAACTCGCCAAATTGGGGCGTTATCTTAACGGCATTACCAGCATCGCGGTCGAAATCCAACATGAACAACAGCGGAATGCCGGCGAAATCTATCGGGTGCAGACGACGCTAGTTGCCGAGCACGGCGTGATCCTGCGCGCCGAAGAGCGCGCACCCGACCTCTATGCCGCCATCGATGAAGTGCAGGAGGTGTTGCAGCGCCAGATTTCGCGCTATAAAGAGAAATATTGGCGGCGGAGCCGCGAGTTGCGGCGCGCAACCAATGGGTTTACACCCGCTGAAGAGGTGGCGATTGCCGAGGAGGAAGCTGCGGCTGCGCCGGCTGAACCGGAACCAGAAGCGAAGGTGATCCGCACCAAGACCTTCCGCTTGCGCCCGATGTTCGTTGATGATGCGATCGAGCAGATGGAGCTGCTTGGTCACAATTTCTTTATCTTCCAGAACGCTGAGACGATGCAGGTCAGCGTGCTCTACCGCCGGCGCGATGGCAATTACGGGGTGATCGTGCCGGAAATCGGCTAACTCTCTCCCAGCCCCTCTCTGCCAACCCCTCCTCTCGCCTGCGCGGGGGAGGGGTGTTTATGTGGGTTTGTTCACTACGACTGTCACACCCCTACCGCCATCACCGCTACTGCCAAACATAATGCCACGACGGTCAAGGCAATGTGGGCATAACCCAGCGCTAAACCGAACAAGGCCAGCCCGCTGCCGGTAAGCTGGCCGTTGCCGCGCTTGACGGCACTCTGGCCAAGATGGCCGCAGATGATCGCCGGCACAGCCAGCAATAATGGAATGAAGAAGAGAATCCACGCCGTGATGCCGCAGATCAGGCTGACAATCGCCAACCGGCTGTTGCGGGCCGGCGCAATCGGCAGGGTAGTTTCGATGGCTGGCGCTGGTTGCCAGACCGCTACTGCCAGCGCCTGGCCACAGGCTGGGCAGAAGCGTTCAGCGCCGGTGATGGTATGACCGCAGCTAGGGCACTGTCGCACAGTACGCACTCCTTATCGTCAAGATGGCGTTCCACGTCTGGTAACTTGGAATTTTCACCCATTTTTTATGGTATGCACTGGTATGACCAACGCGTAAGCAGGCAGCGTTCGCGTTAGGAGAGATGGCTGTGGATGCTGCGGGCCGGGTAGCGCTGGGCCGAATGCATCGCAAGCTTACGCCATTGCCAACGCGCGTACCTGTGCGCCGATGTCGGGAGCCGTCACCAAGGCCTCACCAACCAAGATCGCGTCTGCGCCATAGCTGCGCACTTCGGCCACGTGTTCCGGCGTGAAGATGCCACTCTCGCTGACCAGCGCCGGGCGCTGCGCTCCGGCAGGCAGGTGATCGGCGATGGCTTTCGTGGTTGCGCGGTCGGTAACGAAGCGGTGCAGATCGCGATTGTTCACGCCGATAATTGGCGGGTTTAACTGGAGCGCCCGTTCCAACTCGGCGACGGTATGCACCTCGATCAACGCATGCATGCTGAGTTCGTAGGTCAGCGCGAAGAGCTCGCTCAGGGTGGCATCATCAAGCGCGGCGACAATCAACAAGACAGCATCGGCGCCATACGCGCGCGCCTCGTACACCTGATACGGATCGATGAGAAAGTCTTTGCGCAGCAGCGGTGTGCCGGCGGCTTGCACCTCCGGCAAGGCGCGAATGCCGGCCAGATAGGTCAAGCTGCCCTGAAAAAAGCGCTGGTCGGTCAAGACCGAGATGGCTGCGGCGCCGTTGGCGACATAGGTGCGGGCAAGGGCCAAATGGTCGAAATTGGCCAGCAACACGCCACGGCTCGGCGAGGCTTTCTTCACCTCAGCGATCAAGGCTGTGGCCGGCGAGCGGCGCAGGGCCGCGGCAAAGTCGCGCACTGGCGGCATGCGCTGTATCTTGTCTTGCAGGGCTGCCAGCGGGATTTTCGCTTGCTGGCGGCGCACTTCGATCCGCTTATGGTTCAGAATCTGTTCCAGAATGGTCGGTTCGCTCATACGTGTTCCTTGACGGGCGTGCGGGTATTGAAGAATATTGTATCATCACATGGAATGAGACACGGATTGGCACGGATCGGTGTAAATCTGTTCAATCCGGGTTTATCCATGTCCGCATTTCCTCCCGCTTTGCTGCATTGTCTCCGTGCGGTGCAGCAGTTATCTTGCCAAGGTTATGCGCGATCCAGATCAATCCGGGTTTAGTAGTGTCTCCTTGCTGGGTTGCACAGCATAACCAGCCCGTTGCAAGGAGATTGCTTCATCGCCGTGGGTGGCTCGCAATGACAGCAGCCGGGCAGCGTACCGCCGCTCTATGCCAATCCGTACCCTCCGTGGATATCCCGTATTTGTTGGATCACCAGTCGGTAGACTTACCGCTCAACCAGCGTAGCAATCGTTACCCCTTCGCCGCCGTCGCGCCCGCCGCTGCTAAACGAAGCCACCAGCGGATGGGTTGCCAGCACATCACGCACGACTTGGCGCAACGCGCCGGTGCCTTTGCCGTGGATGAGGCGAACTTGGTGTAAGCCGGCCAGATAGGCGTCGTTGAGGTAGCGGTCGAGCCGGTTGCTGACCTCGGCGACGCGCCAGCCGCGCATGTCAAAGGTCATTGAGACATCGGGGGTGCTGGGCAGGTTGACGCTGCGTTCGGGCGGGGTGTAGCGCCGCTCGTCGCTGACCTGCGCTTTGGGGCGCTTGAGTTCGCCAAGCTTGACCGTCATACGGAAGCCACCAACTTGCACGGTGGCAGTGCCGTCTTCCTCATCGATGGCGACAATCTCGCCGTTGAGACCAATCGAAGCGACATGCACCGTATCCCCGACTTGCAGCGAGCGTTCGGCGGGGGAGGGCGGCGCAGCCGGGGCATGGGTTTGGCGCAGCTTTTCAACAGCTTGTTGGGATTGTTCGGCGGTGGCGGCCAAACGCTTTTCCGCTTCTTCCAACCATTGACGCGAGATATTGACTGAGCGGAATTCTTCGCGCAGCCGGCGTAAGTGCTGGCGTACTTCGCGCAGTTCGGCTTCGATCTCTTGGCGGGCCGCCGCCAACGCCGCCTCACGTTCGGCGGCAAACGCCTGCTGCTCGGCAGCCAGCCGATCACGGTACTTCTCGGCGTCGGCGCGCAGTTCTTCAGCGCGTTGCAACGCTGCCGCGGCAGCGTCACGCTCGCGTTGAATCCCGGCCAGCAGGTCTTCGACCTGCGCCTCTTTGCGGTCAATGAACGAGCGAGCCTGCTCGATCAGCGCCGGGTCAAGCCCTAGCCGGGCCGCGATCGCCAGTGCGTTCGAGCGACCGGGAATGCCGATACTCAGCCGGTAGGTGGGCGCCAATGTCTCGACATCAAACTCGACTGAGGCGTTCTGCACTCCCGGTGTCGCATAGGCAAAGGCCTTTAGCTCAGCGTAATGGGTCGTAGCTATTGCCAGCACCCCCAACTCTAGTAGTCGGCCAATGATCGCGCGTGCTAGAGCTGCACCTTCTACCGGATCAGTACCTGCACCTAATTCATCAAACAGCACCAACGCCGGCGGACGATGAACGAACCAATCCTGATCGTCGCCCGCTGGGAACTGTTGGGTTTCAGCCAGCGTCTGCAACACGCGAATAATATTCGCCATATGTGACGAGAAGGTGCTCAGGCTCTGTTCGATGCTTTGCTCGTCGCCGATGTCGGCAAAAATGTATTGAAACACCGGCAGCCGCGACGGTTGCTCGGCAGGGATGTGCATACCGGCCTGCGCCATCAATGCTAGCAAGCCGGCTGTCTTGAGTGCCACCGTCTTGCCGCCGGTATTAGGGCCGGTAATGAGGAGGATGGAAAACTCGCCGCCGAGCCACACATCGATCGGCACCACTGTTGCGGCGGGCAAGAGCGGGTGGCGGGCGCGGGTCAGCCGGAACGGCGGCTCAGCCGGCGGCGGATCGTCGGGCCGCCAATCGACAATCTCCGGCGCGATGCTGCGGGTGGCGATCGCATAGCGGGCCAGCGCGAACGTCAGATCGAGCGTGGCGAGGGTATTGACGGCGCTGGTAATGGTGCTCGCCGCCGCGCCAACCTGCTCTGAGAGTGCGCTGAGGATACGCTGCACCTCTTCCGCTTCCGCCGATTGCAACTCGCGCCAGCGGTTATTCAGCTCAACCACCGCCATCGGCTCAATGTAGAGAGTTGCCCCCGAACCGGACTGGTCATGCACCAAGCCGCGCACTTCGCGCCGGTGGCTGGCCTTGACCGGAATGACATACCGCCCGTTCCGCACGGTGATAATCGGTTCTTGCAAGGCATTGGCCAGTGCGCTCGAATGGATCATGCTCTGCAAGCGCTCGTGCAGGCGATTGAAGGCCACTCGCACGTCGTGGCGCAAGCGAGCCAGCGTAGGGCTAGCGCTATCGAGCACCTGCCCATCATCGCCGATCGCTCGTTCGATCGCTTCGATCACCTGCGGCAACTCCGGCAACGCATTGCCGAGTTCGATCAGATGCGGAAAACGTTCGTCGAGCCGACTGAGGCGCTGGCGCAGGAACGCTGCACTTTGCAAGGTCGCGGCAATCTCGCGTAGGGTAGCGCCATCGAGGATGCCGCCGCGCGCGGCGTGCTGCGTTGCCCGCCGCACATCACGCGCCCCGCCAATGCTCAATTCTGGCCACTCTTCCAACAACAAGCGTGCCTCGGTGGTCAGTGCCTGCCGCCGGCGCACTTCGGCTAGATCGGTGGCCGGAGTCAGACTTAAGGCCAGTTCACGTGAGGCCGAAAAAGCGGTATAGTGCGCTAAGCGGTCGCGGATCGTGTCAAATTCAAGCGTATGCAGCGATGATTCCGAGATTGACATACTCGTACCGTTGAACACAGCCGTTCCTGCGTTCAGCCTACCATTAGCGCTTCGATCGCGCCATCAGCCGCAAGGTTGATTACTGCACTTGAAAGATGATCCGCGCGGCATCGGGCAACACTGGATCGACAATCTCGTACAGGCTGGGTAAGACGGCATTGGCAAAGAACCGCAACATTAGCGAGGCGCCGATTTGCCCGCCGAGCCAGCGCGTAATCGGGTAATCAATGTTGGCGAAACCGCGCACGATAAAGAGGTTCCAGAGCAGCACAGCGGTCAGACCCAGTATCATTCCGCCGATCACAAGGCCGAGACCGGTGCCGGTGATGCGGTCAATCATTTCCAAATGGTGCGGGGTTTGCACATAGCGGAAGGTGTAAATGCCGACAAAGGTGAGCACGATGAAGCTGAACAGATGAATAAGTGCGAAGGCAACATATTGACTGACGAAGCGCTGTCCGCCTAATTCACGCACGAAGATATCAGCCAAACTTTGGTAGTACAAGCTAGCCAGCACGGTGCCGAGATAAAACGAGAGGATGATCAACAGCAGACGCACAGTGCCTTGAAAAAAACCTACCGCAAGTGCGCCAAAGAAGAGTACAACGAAGAGAAGATCGATGACATTCATAATTCTATTTCCCCCGGCGCTAATCCCTGTCTATAGCGCAAAGATGTGTTAGCCGATTATAGCATACTGGCTTACCCGTTTCTGGCTCGCAGCGCGTCTATGCTTCTATGAGGTTGTTACGATGACCAGCCAAACCAATGTTGCCGGCCAAGCCGCCGCAACGACCGAACACATCGCAACCGCGCCCTCTGCCTCGCGTCCGTTACTCCCATCGGAAATGCAGCGCGGCCTGACCATCTCGATCTGGGAGGGGGCGATTGCCAACATTCACATCAGTATCACCGGCGCCATTGGCGGCAGTGTCTTCCTCAGCGGGTTTGCCATCTTGCTTGGAGCTAATAATTTCCAGATTGGCTTGTTGGGGGCGTTACCGTTTATTGGCCAGCTCTTTCAATTTCTCAGCGCCTACCTCGAAGCCCGTTTCGCCAATCGGCGCGCGGTTGTATTCTATTCAGCGCTGTCTGGCCGGCTGGTCTGGGCATTTCTACTCTGCTTGCCGTTTACTGGCTGGCCGACAACATGGCAATTAACCGTCTTTTTCATTGCCCTTGGCTTTTCCTATGGTCTCAACGGCATGGCCGGCAATGCGTGGATGAGTTGGATGAGCGATCTGGTGCCGCCCAACCGGCGTGGCAGCTATTTTGGCATCCGCAACACGGTCGCTGGGATCAGCGCTATGGTCAGCGTCTACGCCGCCGGTCGTGTGCTCGACTGGTTTCGCGCCAATGGCGCTACAGCGCAGGGCTATGCCGTCATCTTTGGCGTGGCGGTGCTGGCTGCGTTTGGCGCGGCGGTGCTGATTGCACGCCAACCTGAACCGCCAATCACCCCGCGTCCGTGGAGTGGCGTAAGCGCGTTTCTGTTTGATCCGTTGCGCGAGGCCAGCTTTCGGCATTTTACCATGTTGGCGACCGGCTGGGCCTTGGTTACCGGCATTGCCGCACCCTTCTTTAACGCTTACGGTCTCACTGCGCTACGGCTCGATTTCTCGCTGCTAGCGCTTACGGGCGTTGTCACCAATGCGGTTGCCCTCATCTTTTCACCGCTGGTCGGCTGGTTGATGGATCGCTACGGCTACCGGTTGGTAGTGACGGCGTGCGTTATGGGTACAATACCGCTGCCTTTAGGTTGGATCCTCTCAACCCCTGACAATATCGTGCCATTGTGGTTAACCTCCATCTTTTCAGGCGTCTTTTGGCCGGGGGTGAATCAAGGGTTAGGCAACCTCTTGATGGCGCGGGCGCCGGCGGAACAGCGGGGCGCGGCGATGGCGATCTTCAGCCTGCTCACCGGCTTAGGCACCCTGCTGGCATCGTTGGCCGGCGGCACCATCGGCCAAGCGATGACCGGCGTCACCGTTGCCTTGGGGCCGCTGGCTGTGAGCGGGTTGGCAATGCTCTTTGTGCTGACGATGCTTGGTCGTATGGTTATGGTTGGCGCTTTTTGGCGCGTGCTGGAGAGCTAAGGAGTTACGCCTGTTGTGGCGTCTGCGGCGGCGTCCGTTGGAGCAGTCGATCGACCTCGTTCACTAAATCATCAGAGTCGACCGGTTTGGTGAGGAAGGCATTGACGCCAACACCGGTCGCTTTGACTTCATCTTGCTCTTTGACACTGCCGGTCACCATAATGATCGGCAGATCGGCGTAGCGTTCATCAGCGCGTATGGCACGAGCGAGTTCGATCCCGTCCATACGGGGCATCTTCAGATCGGTGACGACCAGATCAACCTGACCGGTGGCGAGACAGTTGAGTGCTTGTTCGCCATCAAGTGCCGTCACTACAGTGTAGCCATATTGGTTGAGCACAAAGCTCATTAGGCGGTGGCTCGGAAGATAGTCATCTACAATCATGATGGTGGTCATCGTCTCGTCTCCTTTACGTAAGGCGCTTCACTAGGCGCCAGCAATTTCCGTCAGGATGTGCGGTATAGCCGACGTGGTCCATCAAATGCCGGATCAGAAATAATCCGTACCCGTGAATCTGCGCCTCGCTCAGATGAGGATGCGATGCCAGTTCTGGAGTAAACGACTCACCGGTATCATGTAGCTCGATCTCGATCCGCGGCGGTTGGTGGTGGAATGTGAGCGCGATGCTGATGCGGTTGTCGCTATGACTGCGATGCCGATAAGCGTGCTGAATAATATTTGTACAGACTTCGTGGGCTGCTAGCTGCACATTGTACACCAATAGTTCATCATTCGCTCCTGCCTGCCGTAATAGCGCAGCGATGGTTTCGCTCAGCAGATGCAGATAGGCATACTGGGCCGGTAAATCCAGCCGGATCATTTCACTGCGCTGCTGGCTCACGTCGCTGCTCCTTTGAGTACGATCAAAGTCTGATCATCGTCTTGTGGGTGGCCGGCGCTAAAGTGTTCCACCACCTGAAAGATCCCGTCAGCGATCGCTCGTGCCGATTGTTCAGCCAGTGCGTTTACTGCCATGAGTAAACGATCGATGCCGAATAATTCGTCCGCTGCATTGCGGGCTTCATGAAAGCCATCGGTGGCGACGATCAACAGATCACCCGGCTCCATAGGTAGATAACCATCTTGCACCTGAGTAGTGGTCGCAACTCCTATGGGGGGGTTGCCGGCAAAGAGCAAGGTGGCGGCGCCGTGGCGCGGACGGTAGATGACGGGTGCATGGCCGGCATTAGCATAGGTGATGGCGCGCTGTTCGGCGACATATTGGCCGACGAAGACGGTGGCAAAGACGCCGATGCGGGTGAAATCATGGTAGAGGTCTGCGTTCGATTGCCGCATGACCAGCGCGGGTGTTGGCGCTGGCATGAAGCGCGCTTTGCTGTGCAGCGCAGTGCGCGTCATTGACATCAATAAAGCGGCTGAAACGCCTTTGCCGCTCACATCGCCAATCGTGAAGATGAACGGATGGTTGGGCAGATTGATAACATCAAAGAAATCGCCGCCGACTTGCAGGGCCGGGCGTGAAGCGGCGTAGATCTCTAACCCTGCTATCTCTGGCAAAACCCGGGGGAGCAGTGCGGTCTGCACTCGCCGGGCACGATCCATCTCGCTACGGAGCCGGGCCTGTGCCAGCATCTCTTGGTAGAGCAAGATGCGTTCGATTTGGGCGCTCGCTTGATCGGCAATCGCGCGCCCCAGTTTTAATTCCGGCGTACCAATGGTGTCAGCGCGATCGACAATGCCAAGGCAAGCTATAACCTCTCCGCGCACCCGGATCGGCAGCAGCAAGAGGTTGCGTATGCCGGGCAGATAGGAGAATCTGCTATCATCTTCGCCGATGATCAGTGGCCGATCCTCGCGTTGCACTTGTCGGGATAGTTGCCAGATGAGGTCAGGGTCGAGATCGCTCTCGGTTGATTGCACGACAATCGTATCATCACGCTGCGCAGGCGCATAGATTGCAAAACCGGCCCGTCCCTTCAACATCCGCTGCGCTTCGGTGACGATCGCTGCCAAGCTTTCGCGGATGGTTACCAGATCGCGCATCGCTTGGGTGAGGCGGTAGAGTGCCAACTGCTGATTTTGGCTGGTGACTAGATCGGCGGCCATGCACTGCAATTCGTGTTCGAGTTGCAAGATATCCCCGATCAGGCTCGCCTCAGCCTGCAAGCGCTGGCGAGCCATCTCGCCCCGCAGCCCGCTGAGGTGTAATTCACCAACAACGTCGTTATAGCGGGTGATCGGAGCCGTCAGATCGGGCGGTAGCATCCGCTGTCCATCCGGCCACGATGCCAAGAGGCGACCACGTTCGTAGACGCTGAAGGCCTGCGCACCTTGCGCTAGCCACGCTTCGGCAAGGATCTGTATGCGGTTGTATTGTGAACTGAGGGATGAGATCAGCATCATGGGCGTGTTTACGCATTGAGTACCGCTAGCGCATGATCGGTGTCAACAAAAATGTTGAACGCTTTATCAAGCCGGGTTAGTTCAAAAATCATCATGATTGGCCGGCGGAGTCCGCAGAGCGCAAATTCGCCTTGACCTTGCTGGCATCGCTTTAGGGCTGCCACGAGCGTCGCTAATCCTGTGGAGTCGACAAAGGTGGTATCGGTGAGATCCACCAGTACACGGGCACCGGGGGCTGCGGTCGCTTGTTCGAGCCACTGCTGCACTGATGGCGCCGTATAGGCGTCGAAGCGGCCTGCGATAGTGATAATAGCTACGGTGCCGACATGACGCAGCTTGATGTCCATGATCATTTTCCTCTATGTGCTTCAGGCCTATCGTGATCGACGCCGGGTCAGATTGCAATGGCGGGAGGCGGCGTCTGTCATCTGGCAGCGGGCGGCTTGTGCCTAGCGAGTCGCTTAGGCTCCAGCGCAGGCGATTCATCTCCTGTTCTGGCATCATCCCGCGCCTCGGTCTTGCAATGCCAGTCTGCATTGGCTGTAGTATACACCGATGCTAGCCGTTGGATCGAGCGAGTTGGCTCGTCTTTCTGCTGCCGGTGGATTGATCGAGCGATGTTACGATTGCTCCTGCTACTTGGGCGCTGGCTCAACGCCGGCTTCGGCCAACGCTTCGTACAAGATATCGGTCATACGGCTGGTATAGTGATCAAGACTCAGCCTTTGTTCAACGATCTGCCGCCCCATACGTCCCATCCGCTCCGCCCTGCCCGGTTCGGCCAGTAGTTGTTCAATTGCGGCACGCAATGCTGCCGGATCGCGCGGCGGTACATAGATTCCGCTTGCACCATCGACAACAAGGTCACTTTGACCGGTGATGCGCGTACAGATAACCGCACGTTCCATCGCCATCGCTTCGAGGATGGCGCGACTGCCAATCTGCACATCTGCCGGTTCGAGCAGTATGACTACAAACCGGCTATCGCGGTAGAATTGACGTAATTCGAGAGGGGTAAATGTTTGCACGCGCACGTTAGGCGGGAGCGGATGCATTCCCTTACTGTCACGGTGGGTGAACCATGGGTCGGCAGCGGCCACGACGACATCGCTGTGAAGCTTGGCGACTGCACGCAGGAGGGTGTGGTAATCGGTCTGTTTGAAACCAACCACGCCGATCTGTGGCCGTACCGTGGGACGCGGTGGCGCGTGGCGCGGGTGAAAGAATTGTTCGTCAACTGCTGCCGGTAGGTATGGCGCCCGCTGCGGCGGTATTTGCCGGCGTTTGCTGATGAAGCGTTGCGGCCACGCTGAGTCAACGATCAGCCGGTCAATGTGGCTCTGAACGCCAAGCCGATCAAAAACCGCCTGATGCTTCGGATTGGATAATTGATGACCTAGTATGAGATGGCGCGGGCGGCGGTTGAGACTAAAGAGCTTGAGCAGGGCCGTGAGCAGCAGACCAACCTGTTCGTTGCTGGTCACAATGGCCTGATAGTGATGGCGGCGCATAAAACAGGCCAACGCCAGCACAAGGTGTGGCCCGCCCAACTGCGCGCAGAGATGACCAACAATGCCACTATCGGCGTGAGCAATGCGGTAGTCAATGAGATCGGCCTCACAGTAGCGGGCTAGCTCAAGATAGTCGGCGCGTGGACGACGTCCGGCTGCGATCTGTTGTTCAAGGTCAGCAGGGATGACTCCGGCGACAGCGAGCAAGACCTGTTTCACGCCTGATCCTCTCATGCCTATAGGCTCGTTTGACCGTTCTCTTGATGGTCGTTCGATTAATGTCATACTGGCGATGCGGATGATGGTTATGATGCCGCTGAGCAGGTGATCTTCAAACATGCCAGCTTGCTGCGTTGAGTATAACGGGCCGGTATAACCTTCACGTTAATGGCGTGACAGTTCGGCTTGCAATGTTGTCATACCCTTTGCCGACGCAGTGATCATCACCCTGCGGCGACTGTGGTATATCTACTGGTAGCATCGTTGCATATTGCTTATAGTTAAGGAACCGGCATGCGTTTACCTCTGCTTATCGCATTGCTGCTCACCAATCTGATCGCTGCTTGTGCCGCGCCGCCGTCGCCAACGCCGGCACCAGTGACGCCAAGCCCGACGGTAATCGTGCTGAATGAAGTAATGTTTACCGAACTCGGCGTACAATTGCTCCTGCCGGATGGATGGCAGAGTCGGGTGGAAAGCGGCGCGCTGCGCATTGCGCCTAACGCGGCTGCCCTTGCGGCTGGCGTGATCGATGCGCCGGTGATTGTGCTCGATACGACGCCATTGGCGGCGCTGACCGCACAATACGGCCCAGCGGCGGCAAACCCAGAGACGGTGTTTGAGCTGGCGAGCAGCGCGATCCAGTCGGCTGGCTACACGATCTCCCCTACCCAAGCGGTGCAGATCGGTGCAGCCCAAGGGGTGGCCGCCAACCTCAGCAGTCCGGCCAGTGCCGGACGATTGTGGGTGTTAGTTGATGAGATGCGGGTGGTGCGCGTGTTGGCTCAAGCGGCAGCCGCCAACTGGGAAACTGAACAACCGCTCATTGAACGGATCGTGGCTTCGCTGGAGGTGTTGCCGTTGCTTACCCCTACCCCGACGCTAGTTGATGTAGCTGCCCAGCCGCAAATTGTGCGTTCGGGGCCGCCGGGGTTTGTGCTGCGGCTGGGTGGTCGCAGCGGCCCGGCCAATAGCCGGTTTGTCGCCGCGCGCGGGCTGGCGGCAGCGCCCGATGGCACGCTCTATCTCGCTGAAAGCGGGCGCGGGATTTGGGTCTTTGCCCCTGATGGCACGCTGCGTACCACCTTCGGCGCCGATGAATTGCTCGACGCTTACGATGTTGCGCTTGGCCCCAGTGGTGATCTCTACGTCGCTGATTACGGACGCAACGCAATTGTTCGCTTCAGCGCCGCTGGCGACTTTCTAGGCCGGTGGGGCGGTCACGGCGATGCGCCCGACCAGTTTGGCCTGTCGGCGCCGCAACGGATCGCTGTCGGTGCTGATGGCAGCGTGTACGCGCTGGATGCCCGCCCCGGTCCCGATGGTTTGGCGGCTAGCAGTATTGTCCGCTTTAGCGCCGAAGGCCGGTTGATGGAACGGATTGCCTTGCCGCCTGATCTGGCGCCTGCGGATTTAGTGGTGGATCGCAGCGGCGTGATCTATCTGGCCGAGAGTTTTGCCGGCGCAATCGTCAAATTGGCCCCTGATGGCAGCGTGCTGGCCCGTTGGGGTGATCCCGCCGATCCTGCCCAACTGGCCGGGCCGGTGCTTGATATCGACCGCGCCGGCTATCTCTACCTTGCTACCTATGCTGGTACGATTCTGCGGCTTGCTCCTGACGGTACGATTGTGGCTCGCGGCGGCGCACCGGCTGCACCCGGCAGCATTCCAAACCCCGGCGAGTTGAGCTTGCCCAACGGGATTGTCGTCGCTCCCGGTGGCGTGGTTTGGGTGAGTGACAATAGCGGTGAATACAGTGCGGTGACTGCGTTTCGCTTACAAACCGACGCTGCGGCCCTCGCAACGGCAATGGCGCTCACGCCGGTCGCTGAAGCGCCGCCGAGCGAGACGGTGCAGCAGTGGGTGGCGTCTGCTACGGCCAGCAGCTTCTATGCGCCCGATTACGACCCCAGCGGCGTGGTTGGCCCGCCCGATGTGCCAGAGTGCCAAGACAGCCCGAATGCGTGGGCACCGGCGACTCCCGGCAGCCGCGAGACGCTGACCGTCACCTTTGCCGAACCGGTCTTCGCCACCGGCTTGATCATCTACCAGAACTACCAACCCGGCTACATCACGCTGGTCGAACTGATTGACGAACAAGGCACGGCCAAGGTGGTTCACCGCGCCGATCCTGTCCCGCTGTCTGAGTGCCCGTTTGCGCTCACGATCACGTTTGAGCAGACCCTCACTCGGATTGTTGGCGCACGGATCACGCTTGACCAGCGTGATGGCAGTTGGAGCGAGATCGATGCGGTGGCGTTAATCGGTGTGTCGTGACGCCGTAGGAACATTGTGCCGCAATGGCCCTACGTTCGTCGCACGGGGACGCCGTGTTCAGCCAAATACTGCTTGACATCGGCGACTGAATAGTCGCCAAAGTGGAAGATCGAGGCCGCCAGTACTGCGTCAGCGCCGCCTTCGACAATCCCGCGGTACATATCGTGCGGCGATCCAACCCCGCCCGACGCAATTACCGGCACCGGTGAAATGGTGGTGATCGCTTGCAGCAGTGCGAGATCGTAGCCGGTGCGCGCGCCGTCAGCATCCATGCTGTTGATGCAGATTTCACCTGCGCCAAGATCGATCCCGCGCTTGATCCACTCGATCGCGTCGAGGCCGGTTGGGCGCGGGTTCGCGCCGGTGTGGGTAAAGACTTCCCAGCGCGGCGGTTCGTCGGGTGCGTTCACCCGTTTGGCATCGACCGACAGCACAATGCATTGACTGCCGAACCGCCGTGCGCCTTCGGCTATCAGGTTCGGGTTGTAGACTGCAGCCGTGTTTAAGCTCACCTTATCGGCGCCGGCCCGCAGCATCCGGTACATATCCTCGACGCTGCGCAAGCCACCACCGACCGTTAGCGGAATAAATACCTCGGCAGCGGTGCGTTCGACCACGTCTACCATGATCGCTCGCTCGTCGCTCGAGGCGGTAATATCGTAGAAGACCAACTCATCGGCGCCGGCGGCATTATAGGCCGCCGCTAACGCCACCGGATCACCGGCGTCGCGGTGGTTGAGAAATTTGACCCCCTTCACCACGCGCCCGGCCTTCACATCAAGACAAGGTATAATCCGTCGCGTTAACATACTATCTATCGCCTTTGTGTTGACGCACCCTTGACCGCTGAGCGGCACCGTCTTCTTGCCTCACCGGCAGCGCATCATAACATTAACAAACTCTTTGCGTGCTTTGCGATCTTCGCGCCTTTGCATTTACCATCCTTTGCGCCTTTGCGTCATCACTTAGGCCGCACCTGCCCGCGCCGGCCCCGCTCTTCCGCCGGCGGCACCGTTTCGGCGGCAGCCGCGGCTTGTCGCGCCCGCGCTTCGTCAATCAGAAACTGGGTGGCCCGCGTGCTCCACAGCGCCAGCAGCGCAACCGCAAAGAGCAAGAAGGGAACCAGCAGCACCACACTGCTCAGAATCAAGATGAACCCCATCAGCAGCATGGTTACAAGTGTATAGACTGGCCGGCTGACAATCATCACCAGTGCATTGCGCGCAATCTGCTTCAGCGAAGGCCGTTCCATCAGCACCATGAGCGGAAAGGCGTAGATAATCAGCGCCGACCAGAGCATAAAGAGGTAAAGGAAAAAGCCGATCAGTACCCCGCCCAAGATGCCGGGAACGCCAGCATAGAAGGCCAGATTCCAAAAAATCAACACCAACCCGGCCATCCATACCCCGTACAGCCGCCATGCTGGCACAGCATAAGCCCGCATCCCGGCAAAAAAGTCGCTGAGTTTACTGGCCCGTCCCTCTATAATCCGTTTGCTCAGTACGTACAAACCGGCAAACGCAGGGGCCGCTGGCCCAACGCCAATCAGCGCCGCCGCTGCCGCCGGCAGCGCTGCGTTGCTCACCATGGCGACATAGGCAATACTAAAGAGTGGCACGCTCATCGCCGCCCACATAATATTAGCCAGTGTCAGCAACAGAAACTCATCGAACAAATCGCGTAATGTATCCCATAGCACGCGGAAGGGCGCGGTTAAAGCGGATAGATTAAAGGAACGAGGTTGGTTCATCACATTTGTATTATACGTGACAATAGCTGGCGTTTCTAGGTTATGGCTCGCCTACGGCGCATCTTCCGCCCACAGCACGATGACACGCCGATCATCCAGCGCAAATAGACCATGGTCAAACGGCGCGTCACTCAGCGAGCGCCAACCAATCACTTCATTGCCCTGCATGTCATAGATCGCAAACTCGCCGCTTACCGCGCCGTTGGTAAAGTAGCGCGCCTGCGGCCCCACTAGCGCCAACACCCTGCCGGCCAGTTCCGTCGCTTGCGCCGCTGGCACAATCTCGTCAGGGTAGGCGAGATCGTGGGCAATAATGTGCGTGGCAATCTTGACGGCAATCCGCCGCGGTACCTCGATCCAGTGCGATCCGAGCGGTTGAAAGTCGAGTTCACGTGCAGCGGCATCTAACGCCTCGAGGGGTGTTTGCGGCGCGCGCGTAAGCCGGAACGCTGCGCCGGTGAGCGGGTAGCTCTGCGCGCGCGCTGTCTCGATTGCGACCCACAAGCCTTCAATTGCCGGATCAGTTTCAAGGATGAGTAAGGGTTCGGCCATAACACCTCGTTGGGGCGTAATCATTATGGTTCTATCATAACAAATGTAGCCGAAGGTGTCGCGCAATGTACCGGTGTGCGTTGAAGCCACTACTCGTAGATCACCATGCCTAACCTGCGCCGCAGGCTTCGTAAACGTAGTCCGATCTTTCAGGGTCGGGCGCCCTGCCTCGCTTCCCCTCGTGTCATTGCGAGCGGAAGGGTAGAGCAATGCTCTGTCCCGCAGCAAAGCAATCCCCGCCAGCACGAACGGACATCCCCTCAGGCATGCTAACAGGGGGATTGCTTCGGTCGGGCATCCTCCAGCCGCGCTGGAGGCCGTCGCTCCCTTGCAATGACAAAGGCTCTTGTGCGCCCCGCTCCCCTGCTATCAATGTTTGAGGGCGGACAGAACCCTTGCGCGCAGGTGTAGTTGATGGCAAAGATCTGTGCCGGCAACCGCGTGGTTCTGCCGCTCCTACTGCTTGGTGGGAGCGGGAGCCGGTCGGTAAGGACCATCAACCTGCGCAGCAGGTGTCGCAAAAATAGCAGACCAATCCCTGTCGCTGCCGGCGCAGGCACACGATCGTATCGTTGCTGTTCATGCAGCATTGCATCTAAGCAGTGGTATGATGAACCACAGAGTGGTGAACATGCGCCGGCGCTCACCGACGGCGCACAGATAGGAGAAATTGCCGCATGAACGAACCCGTGACAACTACCATCGACCAGTTGTGCGCTAACGCTATCCGCGCGCTGGCCATCGACGCCGTCCAACAAGCCAACAGCGGCCACCCCGGTATGCCGCTCGGCATGGCCGATGCAGCTTATGTTCTCTGGACTCGTTTTCTCAAGCATAACCCGTCTGATCCGGGCTGGCCGAACCGTGACCGTTTTGTGCTATCGGCTGGACACGGCTCGATGCTGCTCTACGCTTTGCTCCATCTCACCGGTTATGATCTGCCGTTGGAGGAACTAAAACAGTTTCGGCAGTGGGGCAGTCGCACGCCCGGTCATCCTGAGTACCACGAGACACCGGGAGTTGAAATGACCACCGGCCCGCTGGGGCAAGGGATTGCCACGGCGGTTGGGATGGCGATTGCCGAGCGGTGGTTGGCGACCAAGTTTAACCGGACCGGCTTTCCGGTCGTTGATCACTATACCTACGTCATTGCCAGCGATGGCGATTTGATGGAGGGCATCTCGCATGAAGCAGCCAGCTTGGCCGGCCATCTGCGGTTGGGCAAATTGATCGTTCTGTACGACAGCAACGATATTTCGCTCGTTGGGCCGACCAAGCTAGCGTGGAGCGAGAACGTGGCTGAGCGGTTTGCCGCTTACGGGTGGCAAGTGTTGTATGCCGATGGTCACAATATTTCGTCGGTGGCCTTAGCTTTGGCCGAAGCGATCGCAGACGGCGAGCGGCCCTCGCTGATCATCACCCGCACGGTGATCGGGTACGGCAGTCCGCGCGCTGGCAGCCACAAAGCCCACGGCGAGCCGCTCGGTGTCGAGGGGGTGCGCTTGACCAAAGCGGCGCTCGGTTGGCCGCAAGAGCCGCTCTTCTACGTGCCTAATGAGGTTTACGACCACATGCAGTTGGCGGTTGAAGTCGGCGAGGTGCGCCAACGCGAATGGGAGGCGATGCTGCGCCGCTATCGGGCTTCGTATCCCGAATTGGCCGCCGAATGGGACCTCTTGCAAGCGGGTGGGTTGCCCGACGGCTGGGAAGCGGCGTTGCCGGTCTTTGCCCCTGATCCAAAGGCAAAAGGCACTCGTACCGCATCTGGCGCAGTGTTGCAGGCGCTAGCTCCTATTATCCCCGGTTTGCTCGGTGGTTCGGCTGACCTTCACACCTCGGATTTTACCTATCTAGAAGGGCTGGGGTCGATTAGCGGCGACCATTTTAACGCGCGCAATTTACACTTTGGCGTGCGTGAACATGCGATGGGCGCAATCCTCAATGGTATGGCGCTGCATGGCGGCATTATTCCCTATGGCGGCACCTTCCTCGTGTTTAGCGACTATATGCGCCCGTCAATCCGGCTGGCGGCATTGATGGGGTTGCGCGTCGTGTACGTCTTTACACACGATAGCATCGGTGTTGGTGAAGATGGCCCCACCCACCAGCCGGTCGAGCAGATGGTGTCGTTGCGTGCCATTCCCAACCTGTTGGTAGTGCGTCCGGGAGACGCCAACGAGGTGGCGATGGCATGGCGCTTGGCTCTCCAGCGTACCAATGGCCCCACCGCGCTGATCCTATCGCGCCAAAATGTTCCGACGCTCGACCGCACCCAGCTCGGCGCTGCCGATGGCGTGCTGCGCGGCGGTTATGTGTTGCGTGCCGCCGATTCGCCCCAAGCGATCATAATTGCCACCGGCTCGGAAGTGTCGATTGCGTTGACTGCGGCAGAGCAATTGGCGCATGAGGGTATTGCAGTGCAGGTGGTCAGCATGCCCTGCCGCGAGCTGTTCGATCAGCAAGAGCAGTCCTATCGCGATCGGGTGTTGCCGCCGCCGGTCAAGGCGCGGGTCGTGATCGAGGCTGGCCGTTCGCTCGGTTGGGAACGCTATGTTGGCTGCGACGGCGCGATTATTGGTGTCGATCGCTTCGGCGCTTCGGCCCCGTTCCAGCGCCTCTACACCGAATTTGGCCTGACTGCCGAGCGTGTTGTGGCGGCAGTGAAAGAGCAAGTGGCGCGGCACGGCTAGTCCTGCCAGATACCCTGCTGCCGCGGGTGCGGTGACCACCGCACCCGTTCATTGTTCTTTCACCTATGTGGCGATCTTGACAAATTGCACTGCTTGTCACATAGTCGCCTCGATCAACCCATGCTCGGCCAAGAATCGGCCTACTCGGGCCCGAAAGGCGTCGGGATTTCGCCACGCAATCAAATGGCCGGCCTCCGGCTCATAGACGATCCGCGCGCCGCGAATGCCGACCGCCACTGCGCGCGCTTGCTCATCAGGCACAAACGGATCCTTCCCGCCGTGAAAGATGATGGTAGGAACCTTGATCTGATCAAGGCATGGTGTGACTAAAGCCTCTTGCTTAGCCAATTGCTCGATCACTGCCTCTACACCGGCATTGAGAATCGGCCACCAGTCAGCGCCATGCTGACTGGCCATATACCGGTGCCAACTCGGTGACATGCTCGCGGTTGCGTGCCGGTGCGCCTGATAGGTCGCCGTTGTCACCCGGGCAAAGACGCCATCGAGAATCAATGCAGCGATCAAATCAGGCCGAATACATACCGCGTTCAGCGCACTGATCCCGCCAGCGCTCATTCCGAACACAGGCACTGGCGCATGAAACAGACCGGCTAACGCATCGGCCACCGCTTCCCCCTGCATCGCAAAGTAGCGGGTTGTAAACAGATCCGGTGGGCGCGCCGAGCCGCCATGGCCAAGCAGGTCAAATGAATAGACGGTGAATTGATCGGCGAAGCGCTGCGCTAAACGTACTTGCGTTGTTGCGCTGTAGGTATTGCCATGAATAAGCACAAACGGCGCTCCGTGACCGACTGTTAAATAATGTAGTTCACCGTGACGAGTTGTAATTGTTGGCACGTTCGTTGCTCCATTACCGTAAGCCTACGATTCGTGTATAAAGTCGCTTAAATAAACTTTCCTGTTGAAGTGACAAAAAGTTAATTTTTAGTAATATTTATAGTCATTTGCAAAAATAGCCTGAAAGGTATTGTCAATATAGCCAAGATGTCCTATAATTCGAGAAGAATTTTAGTTCATGTACATTGCAGCCACTCCCCTAGATCGCACTTCTCAGGGGTACACACAGGGAGATATTCTTATGCAACGTCGCATTACCGCCATAGTACTGCTCGTGTGGGCGGTTGTGCTCGTGTTTGCTGCACTAGCCAGCCAACCTGCCAATGCGGTTGTGATACCGCCAACTGGTTCACCCTTCTACATCCAAACCTCAAGTCCAACACGCGCCTTGAGCGTTGGTGACTGGTATACTAATCCAAGCGGCGGCAATGGGTTCCACTACTTTACATTGCATGTCCCATGCAACTGGAATCCCAACAATCCCGTGCATGTTGATTTGTTCCATCCCGATCTCAACAGTACTGCCGGCGGTGGTGTAATCGATGAGATTGTCGGCACGATCGACATTACCTACACCACAACCTTTGAACTTTACGCGCCGGGCACGGTGCTCAATCCGCCGCTTCAGCCGGCACCGGGTGCGTCCGGCTCGTTGACTCAGCAAACCTATCTCCCTAATACTGTCGGGCCGCAGTGGATCCGGTTGTATACGATTCTCGCTCCGGTAAACTGCGGCGTATATATCTTGCGCGTCCAAACCGGTGGTGTTGCCGATAATAGCTGGCGGCTCCGGTTTGGTACTGATGATGATAACGATCCCACGACGCCGCCGCCCCCCAACTACGATAATCCCGATGGCATCGAAGGAACTGGCGACGAATTGCAGATCGGGCTTGCGAACACCTCGTATCAGCATAGCGGAACCGGCAACCAGTGTTTGACTTTGCGCCAGTATATCGCACCCGGTCAAGCGAGCGCTACCTTCCATAACTTTGATATGGATAATAATGGCCGTGTGCGGTATTATCCTCCCAGCGCTGCGTATGACCCAACTGCGCAGACCGGCGGTGTGGTTGGTACGGTGTCTGGTTTCACCCGCTGGAATAATAGTACGACAGCGACCAACCGGGTTGGTGATACCGTGCTAAACCCCGAAGCAGGTTGGTGGCGGATTGTGAGTTGCGCTAATCCCGGTAACCAATTCATTCAGGAAGGCCAAACCAATGTGTTGTCCTTCATCGAGCCGCCTCCTGAGCCTGATATGACGATCGCGAAGGATGACGGCGTCTCGGTTGCTGCTCCCGGCCAAACCTTGACCTACCAGATCCAGTTTACGAACCGATCGAATCTGACTCGTGTACCGCCTGAGGCTCGCCCCGGTGCGGCCTTCAATGTGGTGATTACCGATGTCATTCCGGCCCAGACAACGTTCGTCAGTTGTAGCATGAATGGTCTGAATGGTTCTTGCAGCGAAAGCGGCGGTGTGGTGACGTTTACCCTGACCAATCCAGTCGTTGCTGGTGCCAGTGGTACAGTGCTAGTGACCGTGCAGGTCAATGCTGGCGCCACCGGTTCGATCACGAATACTGCTACATTGAACTATCGCGATCAATTGGGCAACCAGTATCCGCCAGCGACGGCGACCGATACCAATCCGATCGTGATCCCGCCCCAACCGCAAATGGTGCTGAGCAAGACCGATGGCGCGACCGTCACTGCTCCCGGTCAGACGCTGACCTACACCTTGGCGTTCACCAACACCGGGATGGGCGAAGCGCGTAACGTGACGTTGACCGATACGCTGCCGGCAGGGGTGAGCTACCAGAGCTGCGCGCTCGGTACCTTGAACGGGACGTGCAGTGCGAGTGGGAGCACGGTTACCTTTACGCTGACCGACCCGATTGCAGCGGGAGCGAGCGGCAGCGTGAGCACGACGGTGCTGGTGACGGCAAGTGGGCCGGCAACACTGACCAACACCGCGACGCTGAGCTACACCGATAGCGTTGGTTTACCGCTGCCGTCGGTGTCGGCGAGCGATAGCACAGAGGTGCCGGCCCAACCGCAAATGGTGCTGAGCAAGACCGATGGCGCGACCGTCACTGCTCCCGGTCAGACGCTGACCTACACCTTGGCGTTCACCAACACCGGGATGGGCGAAGCGCGTAACGTGACGTTG
>NZ_CALLJH010000044.1:0-25566 GCF_938091255.1 uncultured Chloroflexus sp. | reverse complement strand
TCGAGCGAAAAGACAATATCGAGCAAGATGATCTGCACCACCACCGTTTGCATTGTCGTTACTGCCGCTGATCGCTCGGTATGCTCAGCACCTTCTAGCTTCTCGTGAATCTCGGTTGTGGCTTTGTAGATCAGGAACAGACCGCCACTGAACATAATCAGGCTGCGCCCGGTGATATGCCACGACCCCAGCTCGAAGAGCGGCTGGGTAAGACTAGCGATCCAACTGATCGAAAAGAGCAGCAACAGGCGTGTGATCAGCGCGAGACTGAGGCCAATCTGCCGAGTCGGACGCTGCTGCGCTGTAGGCAGCTTACCGGCCAGAATGCTGATGAAGATGATGTTGTCAATCCCTAACACGATCTCCATCACCGTTAATGTCACGAGCGCCAGCAGATTCTCGACTGAGAAGATGGCTTCCATAACCGTCTGTATCCCTTTCTGTCGCCGGGAGCGTCACACACAGCGCTAATGGTAGCACTCGCCAGCAAGCCGGTCAATGGGAAGAGAGGAATTGGTATAATGAGCATGGTTCGCCTGCAACTGATGGTGTTTCTATGACATGGCAACTTGCTCACCGCAGTCCTGATCAGCTCACCGTGCGTTTCATTCCATGGCTGACGTGGAGTTTTGCCGCAGTAGTGATGTATGGCGTCGGCACGATTGCGCAGCCATTCCTTACCGGCGTGCAGAGTATGACCACCGGCGAAGTGGTGGCGATTGCACTGCTCGCTGGTCTGATGCTGTTTACACTTATCACTGGCGGCCAGCTCGGCGTTTGCCGGATCGACCATCGCAGCGGCAAAATTACCGTCACCTCGTATGGCTTGCTGGGCCGCGCCCGCCAAGAACGCCCGCTGGCCGATGTCAAAGGGCTTGAGGTGCGCGTCTTGCGTCGCGCCCAGTATCGCTTGCTGGTGGCGTTGCGTTCAGGCGAACGCTTGCCGCTAGCGCCGTTTTATTTGGTCAGTTTCAACGATCGCGGTATTCGCCGCATCGCCGAAGCCCTCGGCGTCGAACCAGAAATGATTCAAGAGCAGCGCACGTTCCGCTGAGGGCATTACCGTGCTCCCTTCGCATCGTGACATTCATCGAACCCTATGATTCCACTGCAACTTGCCTTACGCAACTTTATGTGCTATCGCGCCGGCGACGACGGCGCGCCGCTCCGGCTTGACCTCGACGGCCTGCACGTACTCTGCTTGTCGGGCGAAAATGGGGCCGGCAAATCAACCTTGCTCGACGCGATCACGTGGGCCTTGTGGGGTGAAGCGCGCAGCACCGACGATGAGTTGATCGCGCAAGGCGAGACCGAAATGATGGTCGAGCTAGTGTTTGCCCTCGATGGCCGGAAATATCGCGTGATTCGCCAACGCCAACGCGGGCGCAGCACCGGCAAAGGCACGAGTTCCGGCAAGACATGGCTCGATGTGCAGAGTTTCGATGGCGCGGCTTGGCGACCGATCGGCGAAAACACCATCCGCGAGACACAAGCCAAAATTAACGACCTGCTGCGTATGTCATACCGCACCTTCATCAACGCCTCGTTCCTCTTACAAGGCCGGGCCGATGAGTTTACCAGCACGACGGCGGCGGAACGCAAAGAGGTGCTGGCCGAGATTCTCGATCTGGCCGAGTATGCCGCGCTCGAACAACGCGCGCGCGAGCGGGTGCGCAGCCTTGAGGCCGAAGCGATTAAGGTGCGCGGCCAGCTTGAGTCGCTCCAACCCATTGCCGCGAAAGTCCCCTTTTGGCAACAGGCGGTCGCCGACGCCGCACAACGGCGGGAGCAGTTGCAAACGACCCGCGCTGCGCTGGAAGCTGCCTACACCGCTGCCTTCACCCGTCTGCGCGAACTTGAGGCACTGGCCCAGCGCCACCGCGAGCTGCAAAGCCGGCTCACCGCGCTGGCCGGCGAGATTCAGCGCCACGAGCGCGATTTGGCCGAACTTGCTCAGCGGATTGCCCACGCTGAACAGGTGATCGCCAAGCGGCCTGTGATCGAGCAGGGGTTGGCTGCATTGGCCGCTGCCCGCGCCGAACTCGACCGGCTGGAAGGGTTACGCACCCTCTTCGATGAGCTGACGGCGCGCAAAAACGAGCTGCGCGAAGCGTGGCGGACCGAACGCGATCGCTTGAAAGAGGAGCTGGGCCGGGCCGAACAGACCCGTGACCGCCTGCGCGCTGAGGTGGCCCGCTTGGCCGAGCTGCGTGAGCAAGAGGAGGGGTTGCAGCAACGGTTGCGCGAACTGGCGCCGTTGCACGCGCAATTGGTGCGCGTGCAGGAGCAACGCACCGAGCTTGAGCAACAACTGAACCAGATCCGCGATCTGACCACGCGCCAAACCATTCTGCGCAATCAGCTCGAGCAACGTACAACGGCGCTCTCCACCGAATTGACCCGCTGCCAGCACGATCAGCGCCGGTTGGCTGAGCAGCTCGCCAAAGCTGCTCAATGGCGGGCCGAACTCGCTGCCGCCCAAGCCGCCCGCACGATGGCCCGCGAGCTGGAAGAGCAGCAACAGGCGCACCGCATCCAAGAGCAAGCCACTGTTGATACGCTCAGCGCCGCCCGCGCTACCGCCGAGCAGGCCCGGCTCGCAATCGCCAAACTGCGCGAACATCAAGCCCTACTCGCCACTGCCGGCGGCGCATGCCCGGTCTGCCGCCACCAACTCGATCCCGCCGAGACCGAGCACGTCATTGCCCATTACCAAACCGAGCTGGCCGAACTGCTCACGCGCCTTACCCAAGCCGAAGCTACGGCTCAAGCTGCTGAGCAAACGCTGGCCAACCTCCGCGCCGCCATTGCCGCCGGCGAGCAAGAGTTAGCCAAGCTACGCCAGCAGGCCGCCGCCGCCGAAGCGCTTGAACGCCAATTGGCGCACGTCGCCGCGTGGGAAGCCGAGCAATACGAACTGTCCCGCCAGATCGCCCTGCTCACCGAACGGCTGGCTGCCGGCGAGATCGAACCGGCCATCCAAGCCGAACTGGCGGCGCTGGAAGAGCAGCTCGCTGCCCTGAGCGATGAAGCAGGCCTGCGCCGCGATCTCGCGATGGCGCACGACGAAATCAGCGCGCTCGAACGCCACTTGCGCGAACAGAGCCGACTCGAAGGCCAGCTTGAGAGTTGCCGGCGCGAGATGGCCCGCTTGCAAAGCGCGCCAGACGCCTTGCCCGCTGCCGAGGCAGCCGTGGCCGAATTAGCGCGCCAGCTCGCCGAGAACGACTTCGCCCACGAGATTCAGACTGCTGGCCGGCAAATAGCCGCCGAGATTGAGGCACTTGGCTACCAGCCAGAGTTGCTCGAAGCGGCGCGAGCGACGGTACGAGCGCTGGCCCATTGGGAACACGAGGAGCGCGAGCTGCTGCTGGCCGAACAACGCTACGCCAGCGATACCAAGCTCCGTGCACAGACTCAATCCCTGCGTGATCACGCCGAGCGCGAACGGTATACGGTGCAGAGCGAAGCCGATGCGCTGGCCAGCCAAGTCACGGCGCTGCCGACAGTGAAAGCCGAAGCAACCCAATTGGCGCAGCAGCTCAACGACACTGATCGCGCCTTGCAAGCCGCTGAGCGCGATCTCGCCGAAAAGCAGGCCTACCTCCGCCAAGCCGAAGCCGCCGCTGCTGAGTTAGAAACCTTGCATGCGCAAGAACAGCACCTGCGCGAACGCACCGCCCTATTTGCCGAGCTTGTTGAAGCCTTTGGCAAGAAGGGCGTACAGGCGATGTTGATCGAAACTGCCATTCCGCAGCTCGAAGACGAAGCCAACCGCCTGCTCACCCGCTTGACCGACGGCCAAATGCACCTGCGCTTCGAGATGCAGCGCGACACCAAGAAAGGCAATACGGTCGAGTCGTTGGAAGTAAAAGTCTCTGATGCGCGCGGCACACGCGATTATAAAGCGTTTAGCGGCGGTGAGGCAATGCGGATCAATTTCGCAATCCGGATTGCCCTATCGCGCCTGCTAGCCCACCGCGCTGGCGCCCGCCTCGAAACGCTGGTGATCGATGAAGGGTTCGGCACGCTCGACGCCGATGGCCGCGAGCGGATGGTTGAAGCGATCTCGGCGATTCAGCACGACTTCGCCCGGATTATCGTTATCACCCACATCGATGATCTCAAAGATCGCTTCCCGGCGGCGCTCGAAATTCGCAAGACGCCGCTCGGCAGCCGGTGGGAATTGCGGGCATGATGAAAGGCGGTTGGCATGCTCTCGCTGGGGAAGAGGGCGCTGTCCTTTCCCTCCCCCAGAGGAGAAGGACTAGGGTGAGGGCTGTCCCCCTGCTCTCTGCTTGTCATTGCGAGCCGAGCGGTCGGGGCCGAGCAACGCCCGCCCCGCCGTGAGGCGAAGCAATCCCCCACGAGCGCGGGATCGGTTTGCGCAGGCATTGCTGGCGCTAACGTAGGAGATTGCTTCGGTCGGGCGGCCCTAGTGTGGCTAGGGGTCGCCACTTCCTCGCAATGACAAAAGAGGCCGATGCGCGCTATCATGGCATGCGGCAGTGATACTGCCGCACCACATATCAGGACGGCGGTAGTGGAACTGCCGCACTCCACATAGCCAGAAAGGATCAGCCGATGGACATCATCCCCACTGTACTCAAGTACATCTTTGTCGCGGCGGTGGCGGTCGAAGGAATTCTGATCGTGCGCGCCATCATCACTCTCGCCAAAGAGAAGGCGCAGGCCGCCGCGCCGGCTGCTAGCGTAGAGGAGTAACGTCGTGACCTTCCGTATACTCCATATCTCAGACATCCATACCGGCCCGCCCTTTAACCCTGCCGCTGCCGAACACCTAATCACCAATGCGCACGCGCTCAAGCCCGATCTGGTGGTGATTTCAGGCGATTTTGTGCAGCGGGCTGACTTTGCGTCGCAGTGGCGCGCGGCCCGCACTCTGCGCGAGCGCCTGCCCCAACCGCAACTGGTGGTACCCGGCAATCACGATGTCCCTCTCTTTCTCTTGCACGAGCGCCTGTTTGCCCCGTTGCGCCGCTATCGCCAGCAGATCTCGCCCGACCTCAATCCCGTTTTTACCGCCCCCGGCATTGCCGTTGTCGGCGCATGCACGGCCCACGGCCTCACAGTTGACGGCGGCAAGCTGTATCCTTCCCAGATCGCTGCGCTGCGCGAGCGATTAGCCCGCTTCGGCCCCGATGTCTACAAAATCGTGGTCTGGCACCATCCGCCCGCGCTACCGCCTACCTACCGGCGCAAGCGCGTTACCATCACCAACGCTGCCGAAGCAATCGGGCTGCTTGATGAGTTCGCAGTTGATGTGCTGCTCTGCGGCCATCTGCATATCAGTTTCACCGGCAACACCCGCGACATCCTGCCTGATTTACGCCACGGTACCTACATCGTGCAGAGCGGTACCACCACCTCGCGGCGTGGCTATGGCGCCGAGCACGGCGCTAATACGTGCAACCTGATTACGATCGAAGCTAACGGCGCGCGGGTGCAACATCTGCGCCTCGATCAAAACAGCGACGGCTTTCGCTCGGTGGCCGAACATTGGTTGCCGCGGCGGGGTGTGGCGGTGCAGTAATGGCTTCAAGCTACGTGTAAGTGCTCGTTGGCTGCCAGCACGTAGGTGCGCTAAAACTGGCTCAACCCGCGCGCAATCGCCAGTGCCTCTTGGGCAAATCGTTGCACGTTAGCGCCAGCATCCAACTCGCCAACCTGATAACAAATCAGCCGCTGGCCATTGCCTTCGATATACCAACCACGATGATGGGCTAACACATTCAGCTTCTGATGGGTGAAAAACTAGCGCACCTGATCCTCATTGCTCCCCTGCAACAGATATGCCTTCGAGAAATCGGGATGGTGCGGAATATTGGTTTAGAGAAAGAGCTGCTTGATCTGATTGCAGATCCCTTCTGGCCGCAGAAAAAACGCCGGCGAGCGCAGGTGTTCCGCCTCGAACAACAGCACCGTTTGGCGATAAAACCGATCCGTAGAGCGGTAGATTTCTGGATCACGCCACTCTACATGAGGCACCGCGGTATATTCGCAGGTTGTTGCCTGCCCGCCATCGACCACAAACGATACCCTCGGCCACGAAACCGCGCCGCGATCGCCAATCCAGCTGAGCGCAAATTGCGACAGATCCGGCGCCACTTCCCGATCACGCAGCACAAAGCCCATGTGCATCACCGCCTGCCGGATCTCCTGCCGCCGCTTCCGATCGCGCTGCTGTGACCACCGCCTCATGCCAATGCCGATCACCACCGCCAGCGCCAAACCTCCCAACGTCCACACCAGTTCGTTGCTGCCCATAACCCCCTCTACTACGCATTGTGGCTCGACTCTCGGTTCGATTGCAGCGCAGCAGCGAGTCAAGCAACGAGTCTGTTTCTTTATTCAGTGTAAAAAATGGTCTATCGTTTACCACTGCACCCCGGCAAACAGATCATCTTCGCGCACATCACCCTCCACCGGCGGGTAGGCGCGCATAAAGGTGTCGGCGCTGCCAAGCAGGCCCAACACCTTGCTGAGTGGGCCACGGGCTAGCGGCCCACCTGCGCCCTGACTCACATGGGCTAGCGCCGCCGCCCGCGCCTGCTCGCGCACGGCGGTGGTGTCAATGCGGGCATGGGTGGGAAACTCGACCTCGGCCAGATTGGTCAGATCGATGTCGCGATTGCGGCCAAAGGCGCGTGGATCGCGGCCAAAAAGCGGCATTAACCGTACCAGCCAGCGCAATAACTGGCGCGAGAAGGTGGTGTAGTAGAGTTTTTGCGGCGCATACGGTGGCCCTGCTTCCGGCCATGCCGCCGGATCGCCGGCGGCATGAAAGGCGGCGACCGTCGCTTCATGGATCGCAATGTGGTCAGGATGGCGGTAGCCGCCGATTGGATCGAAAGTGATCACCACCTGCGGGCGCAAGCGCCGGATGTGACGCACCACCTGCACCACCACCTGTTCACGCGGTTGGTTGATCAACGCCGCCGGATGGCGGTTCGCTTCGGTGCCGGGCATACCCGAATCGCGATAGCCTAGCAGGGTCACGCTGCTCAACCCCAACGCCTCAGCGGCGCGCAGTAACTCGGCGCGGCGCAGCGCCACCACCGACTGGTAACCGTTGAGCAAGGCCGCATCGACGGTGCCCTCTTCGCCGCCAGTTGCGCAAATTAAATGGACTGCCACCCCCGACCACGCATAGCGGGCCAAGGTGCCTCCCGGCCCAAAGCTCTCGTCGTCAGGGTGGGCAAAAACCGCCAGCAGCACCGGGCGCGCGCCGGGCACCGCCGTGGGGCGGAGGATGATGGTTTCTTCGTTTGGTACCATAGTGTGGTGTTTCTCTCTCTATGACACGTCGTTGTTATTGCCTAGGGGCGCACCCCTATTGTCATTGTTGCGGGGGGGCTACGCCTCCGCAGCAATTCCCGCTTTGGCGCAGATGATGCCTCAGCGGGCTTCTTTCGTGCTCGCAGGGGATGATGTCGCCTCGCTCCGCTCGGCTCGCTCTGCCCCCGCTGCTTGCACGACTCCCGCCGCAATCTTGTCATCCTCTATGGTATCATACCGCACAGAACCGTTTATGTTGCCGGTCGCGCGATGGAACCGTGACCGGTTGCTTGCACAGGTGAGATCTATGCTCTCTGACTTGCCAATTGCCGTGATCGGCGCCGGTGCGATGGGTGAAGCCATTATCGGTGGTTTATTGCGCAACGAGTTGGTCGCCGCCGATCAGATTCTCGCTAGCCACCCCCGCGAAGAGCGGCGGCGCGACCTCGCGCACCGCTACCACATTCACACTACCCACGACAATCTCGAAGCGGCCAAGTGGGGCCGGGTGGTGATCTTTGCCGTCAAACCCCAGCAGTTGCGGCGGGTGTTGCCGCCGCTGCGCGGTGCGATCCGCGATGAGGATTTGGTGATTTCGGTGATCGCTGGCGCGACGATCGCCGCCTTCGCCGAGGCGCTCGACCACTTGGCAGTGGTGCGCAGTATGCCGAATACCCCTGCCCAGATTGGCTGCGGCATGACAGTATGGACGGCGGCGCCTGCTGTGACTGAACGCCAGCGCAGTTGGGCGGCGACGGTGCTGGGTGCGTTGGGACGCGAGCTGTACGTCGATAACGAGACCTATCTCGATATGGCGACGGCCATTAACGGCACCGGCCCGGCTTATGTCTTTTTGATGATGGAAGCAATGATCGACGCTGGCGTCCATCTCGGTTTGTCGCGCCGCATTGCCGAAGAGCTGGTGCAACAGACAATGCTCGGCTCGGTGCAGTATGCAATACAGAGCGGGATGCATCCGGCCCAATTGCGCAATGCAGTGACGTCTCCCGGCGGCACCAGCGCCGCTGCACTGAGCGAACTCGAACGCGGCGGCTTGCGCACCGTGCTGGCCGATGCGATCTGGGCCGCGTATCGCCGTTCGGTGGAACTAGGAAGGCAGGGGTAGATGGCGATCAGGTATGCGCGCGCACGGTTGACGACCGAAGACGACCGTCGTTACCAAGCTCACGTCGAGAAGTTTAAGCTGCAACGCAAGAACCAGAAGGCGATCCGTCCGCCACGCCAGCGCGATATCTTTGGCGGGCAGGCCGAAGCGGTGTTACGCGATTGGCTGGCGGGCCAGTTGCCGCTCGACGAGCGGCGCATTCTCGAATACGAAGAGCGTCGCCACCGCACGGCGCAGATCAAGTATCGCGAACTCGACGCTTTGGCGATTACCGATGGCGTGGCGTGGGTGTTTGAGATTAAAGCTAGTCGCACCGCCAGCGCCATTCGCCGTGCCGTCGCCCAACTCAACGAAACGCGCCAGATTCTGCACCTGCTCTTCCACCACGTCGGGGTGACGATTTTGCTGGTGGATACTGGCATTCCCACCGATAGCGCCGCCGCCGACGCGCTGATGGTCAGCGACCGCCCGCCACCTCGCCGACCCGAACCGCTTGAGGAAGTGTTGACGGCGTTGCCGCAAGTGCAGCGGATTGAAGATTTGGCTGCGCGTTCAGCGAGTGACGATCGGGTGAATCTGATGCTGTTTCGCGTTGATGACATCATTGCACTGGCCGGCGCCGAGAATCTGGCGCTCAATTGGGAAGAGGACGATCTCTACGACGAGGCAGATGATGAACCGCCGCCGGAGGCGACCCTGTTTGCCAGCAGCGGCGATGATGAAGACGATGATAACCCGCTCGCTGCCGCGTTGCACAAGGCCGGGTTGAAGTAACGGCGTCGTAGAGCCGGACGACTGTCCGGTGCCACAGAGACGCAGAGGATTCAAACGCAAAGACGCGAAGGACGCAGAGGGTTTGGGGAATGTCGTCCCTACCCCAGCCTTCTCCTGCTGGATGAGGGAGTCTTCCACCTCCCACCAGCGGGGGAGGCCGCGAGGGGGCAATTGCAAGAAAGATACGCAGCCAGCAAACAACATCCAATCTATGCTGATTAACTCCCCACCGAACCTATGAACCAACTCCGCACCACTGCCGCCATCACCCTAGCCCGCGCCGCCGGCACTCTCTCGCGCCGTCTGCGGCTCGGCGGCGGCACCACCCTGCCCGGCCAAGTCGCCCGCTCGCTCGACCCGGCCATCTTGACCACAATCTGCGCCGCGTTGCCCGCCGGCGTCATCCTCGTCGCCGGCACGAATGGCAAGACCACCACCAGCCGCATGCTAGCAGCCATGCTTGAGCAGACCGGCGAACCGCTCTTGCACAATCGCGCCGGCGCCAACCTGCTGCCCGGCTTAACCACGGTTGCGATTGCCGGCGCTGATTGGCGTGGCCGCCCGCGCGCACGCCGCGCCCTGTTCGAGACCGATGAGGCAGCCCTGCCGCAAGCGATTGCCGAGACCCGACCCCGCCTCGTCGTGTTGCTCAATCTGTTCCGCGACCAGCTCGATCGCTACGGCGAGATCGACACCATCGCCAGCCACTGGCGCACAGCCTTGCAAACTCTGCCCACCACAACCACCGTGGTCTTTAATGCCGACGATCCGGCGATGGCCGCGATTGCCCGCAACCTGACCGCTCGCACCCTCGCGTTTGGATTGGAAGATAGCCGTCACGCCGCCGCCGCCGCTACCCACATCGCCGATTCGCAGTTCTGCCACGCCTGCGGCCATCGTTACGAATACCAGCATCTCTTCTACGCCCACATCGGCCACTACGCCTGCCCGCAGTGCGGCCAGCGCCGGCCTGATCCGCAGGTGGCGTTAACAGTGTTGGAACCAAAGGGGTTGGACGGCAGCGAACTGCAAATCGACCACCCTACCGGCAAGTTGAGTGTGCAGCTCCCGCTACCCGGCCTCTACAATGCGCAGAATGCGCTGGCCGCCACTGCTGCTGCCTTGGCGCTCGGCGTTGCACCGGCTGCGATCAGCGCCGCCCTCGCCGCCTTCCGGGCCGCCTTTGGCCGCATCGAGCGGATCAGCGCCGGCCCCGGCGGCCCGCCGATGCTGATTGCGCTGATTAAAAATCCGGTGGGAGCCTCAGAGACGGTGCGCATGCTGACAACAGCGACAACGAAACCGTTGCATGTGCTGATCGCGATTAACGACCGCTTTGCCGATGGCACCGATGTGTCGTGGCTATGGGATGCCGATTTCGAGCCGTTGGCCGGAAAGGTGGCCCGTGTCACGGTTAGCGGCACCCGTGCTGCCGATATGGCGCTGCGCCTTGATTACGCCGGCGTTGCTGCCGAGACTATGACCGTGATCGACGATCTCTCGGCAGCGCTCGATGCGGCGTTAGCGGCATTGCCCACTGGCGAAACCCTCGCCATTCTGCCGACTTACACCGCGATGCTCGACCTGCGAGCCGAGATCACCCGCCGCGGTTGGGCCAAACCGTTCTGGGAATCCTGAAGACCCACTAGAGCCGGACGGCTATCCGGCTCCGCAGAGAACGTTAAGGTTTTTGGAACGTGGCACAAACGAGCTAGCGGCCATCACAACAAAATTTGACTGCCCTTGGCGTTCTTCGCGCCTTGGCGTTTAAGAATCTGCGCGCCTTGGCCCCCGCTACGCCTTGGCGTTGATCACTCGCCCTCGCGCCATTCGCTGATGTTCCACGTAAACGGCGCCGTCGGATTCAGCCGCCAGCCTGCCAACCCCTGCCGGGCCACCAGCGCATCAACCCGTTGGAATAGCGGCAACACCGGCAACTCTTGCGTAAACAGTTGCTGTTGCCGGAGGTACGCACTCTTCTGCTCTTCGGGATCGAGCGAGGTGGTCGCCATATTGATCGCCTCATTCGCCTCGAAGAAACACCAGCCGGCAAAATTATTTCCCGTCCAATTGTTCGCTTCACTCGGCACACCTGCGCAACTCCACAACTCCCAGCCACGTGGGTGCGGCCCAGCGATCCAGCCAAACAAGGCCAATTGGAAGGTGCGCTGGTAGAGCGGGCCATCAGTGCTGTACAATTCGCTCGACGATAATTGCGCCACCTCAACCTGCACGCCCACCTGCTCCAGATCAGCCGCAATTCGTTGCGCGACCGCTTCACGCAACGGTGAATTGGCGCTCGTCACCAACGACAACAAAATCGGCAACCCATCGTACTCGCGCCAACCATCGCCATCGGTATCGATCAGGTTCGCTTCATCGAACAAACGGCGCGCCTCGTCGGGGTTATAGGGGTAGCGGGTAATCTGATCGAGCGGCGGGTAGCCAAGTTGACCCGGCAACACCCAACTCTCCAACACCGTACTCTTGTTACCCAACAACTGCTCGACCAATTGGGGCCGGTTAATCGCATACGCAATCGCTCGCCGTACTCGAATATCCTGTAACAGCGGCACATCAAGATTAAAGTCGAGATGCTCCCAGATCGTATTTGGCGAGGTGCTAAGCTGAATCTCTCCCCGTGCAGCGCTCTGCACAAGCTGCAAGAGCAATTCGGGCACCGGCTGTTCGATAAAGGCCAGATCAATCCCGCCGCCGCGCACCAATTCGACCAATTGCTGCGGATCTTTGCGAAAGGCCACAATAATCCGTTCAAACGGTGCCGCCGGCCCTGCGTAATGCGGATTGCGCACCAACTCGAGCGAACCGCCGTCAAAGGCGCTGACCATATACGGCCCATAGCTGACCGGCTTGCGGATAAATTCACTCTGCATCACCTGCTGCGAATCCATCTCTGCCAACACATGGCGCGGCAACGGCGTCCAAAAACTGGTCAGATAAGACGGATCGGTCACATCAGGCCGGAGCACTACCCGCGTGGTATGCTCATCGATCTGCTCGTAGCGTTCGATCATTGCCAGCCGGGTATTAGCCGCTTGACCAAGATCGATCTGCTGGGCGAGTTCGTAAGCAAACACCGAGTCGGCTGCCGTAACCGGCGTACCATCAGACCAGCGCAACGCAGGATTCCAGTGGAAAGTGACGCTCACCTGCGTCACCTCATCGGTCGTCTCGGTCGGCGTTTCACTGATTTGCCCCAACGCATCGCGGAAGACGGTGACCGTCGCCGTCACCACATCGCCGTTGGCAAAATCAGGCACCCGCGTCAACACGCCGGTCGTTTGCAAAGTGAAATCAACCGGCAACAACGGCGCGGGAAAGAGTAATTCAGTTAATGCGCCGGTGATGCGTTCGTCAGTCGGGGTGCTGTGGTAAGGGAACAGATCGGGTGGCTCATTCACCAACCCGATACGTAACACCTGTTCGCGTACAGTGGTGGGAGTAGTTTGGAGAATGGACATCGCTGCTGGGGCAGTTGGCGTCGGTTCATTAACCCGCACTTCACAGCCAGCAACGAGCACAAATGCAAACAGGGCCGTGAGGAAGAATATGAAACGCTTCATGGCGAGTACTTTACGGTTGATTGATAAGCTAACGTGTAGTAAAAGGCAAGGCCTCAGCGGGTTCCTCCCGCGCTCGCGGGGGATTGCTGCGCCGCCGCAGCCGACTCGCAACGACAAGCGGAGCGTGGTATGGCGTGCGGACATTCCACTGCCGCCGTCCAGCGCCTTCGTGATATGCGGCAGTATAACTGCCGCACTCCACAGATTGGGCGTATCGCACCTGTGCAGTCATTGTTTCGGCGCAAGCTATCCTGCAAAGCTGTTCCGCCTGCCCTCGCGGGGGATTGCTGCGCCTCGCTATGCTCGGCTCGCAATGACAAGCGAACAACGATGGCGCTCCCACCTTTTCATTGCGAGGGGGCGCAGTCCCCGAAGCAATCTCTCGCTTCAACGCGGACCATGCCTCAGCGGGATCCTTCGCACAGGAAGTTGTTTCGCCGCTAAGGGTGAGTTCACAATGACTGGCGGAGCATTGTATAAAGTGTGAACGCTCCACTGCTGCCATCCAGAGCTATGGTGCTATGCGGGAGTATGACTGCCGCACTCCATAGATTGCACCAGCCTGTGATACAAACGAGCGTACCTTTTTACGCGCAATTTCATGGCATTGCTACATCGCGCGCCGCCGGAATGCCAGCCACGGCAGTGGCCATCTGCACAGCCCGTGCGATCGCGGTCGCCAACACATCTGCCGCCACCGCGCCAAGCGTAACCAACGGCGGCGCGTCGTAGACGCCGGTTGCCAGCGCAAACACGGTATCGCCATCGAACGGCGAGTGAGCCGGGCGAATAGCACGAGCCAAGCCATCTTGGGCCATCATCGCCAGCCGGGTCGCGGCAGCCTTATCGAGGCGAGCATCAGTAGCAACCACGGCAATAGTTGTGTTCTGGCCGGCGGCATCGGCAAACGACTGCCGGGCCACGCCACTGCGCAAAAGCGCGCCGGTGCCGATCAGTGACTGGCCGGGACCGCGCGCACCGGCCACCAACCTGCCTTGCCCGTCAACCACGTCACCGAAGGCATTAACGACCACCAAAGCGCCCACCGTCACCCCATTCGCCAGCGTCTCACTCCACGTGCCGACGCCGCCGCGCATCGCGGTGGCCATACCACCCACTTTACCGACCGTTGCGCCGATCCCGGCTCCAACACTACCCTCGGCCACATTGGTCTCGGCAGCCATACAGGCCGCATACCCCATCGTCGCATCGGGCCATACATCGGCCCGACCCACACCCAGATCGAAGATCACCGCCGCCGGCACAATCGGCACCTTGGTCAGGCCCACATCGAAGCCATAGCCACGCTCGTGCAGCCACGACACCACACCAGTGGCAGCAGCCAAGCCAAACGCGCTGCCGCCGGTCAAGACGACCGCATGAACCTGCTGCACCAGATTCACCGGATCGAGCAGATCGGTCTCGCGGGTACCGGGAGCGCCGCCGCGCACATCCACGCCGGCGGTAGCACCATCTGGCGTCAGCACAACCGTCACGCCCGTCAGCGCCTCTGCATCGGCGGCGTGGCCGACGACGACCCCTTGCACATCCGTAATTGCGGGAACTTTCATTGCCGGCTAACCTCTACCGGCGGCGCGATCGGGTACGCATCAGCGCGCACCGTCGGCACACTGCCGGCGTGGGAATGACCACAGTACGGACAAATCCGCCACGTCAGATCGATCACCTTCTGGCACGAGTCGCAGCGCCGGCGCAACTGAGTATGGCAGTGCGGGCACAGGATGAAATCAGGTTCGATGGGACGCTGGCATTCGGGGCAGACGAATTGCTCTTCGAGATCGCGGCGCAGGAACTCTTCTTCCAAGGTGCGTTCGTATTTCTCGGCCAACGTTTGCGGCGGGCGCAAGATCAGATGCAGCGGAATACCGAGGAAGGGCAGCAACAGCACGATACCCACTGCGAGCACCTGCACCGAGATGTCTTCAGTGCGACGGCGAATATCGCGGTAAGCCCACAACACCGACGCTGCCCAGAGCAATACTGCATATGCGCCCAAAAAGATGGCGCCAAGGCGTACCAGCGGCAGAATATTCGCTAAAAATTCCTGTATTACTTCCATACGTTACAACTTGCGCGTCTGTGCGCGCAAGACAAACACTGTCGCCCCGCCCACCTGCACTTCTAACGGCGCCGGCGGGTAAAACTCACCCGACTCGGCGATCGGCGGCATCGGCGAGACGTAGCGCGTGCGCGTCGAACAATGCTCACGAATGATGTTGATCACCGGATTAACCTGCTGATCCTCGACGCTCAACAGCAAGGTCACGTTTCCTTCCCGCAAAAACCCACCTTGGCTACTCAGGCGCGTCACCCGATAGCCATGCTCGGTCAGCGCTTCGACGAGATTCGTCGCATCTTGGGACTGGACGACAGCCAGAATTAGGCGCATGCTCTTCACCCTAACGATGTCAATCCGCGCTTCCTTGCGCGGCAATCGGCATAATCCGAGCCAAGCGCGGCGTCACCGCTTGCCAGATCTGTTCGGCCAACACTTCGACCGGCTGGTCGGCATCGAGCGCATACCATCGCTCTGGCTCTTGGGCCATCAGCTCAGCGAACCCTTGGGCTACCCGCTGATGATAGGCCAGATCGCGCGCATCGAGCCGGTTCCATTCCAACGGCTGGCCGCTGCTAGTTTCCGGCCGCTCACGCCCGGCGCGCTTGCGCTGCAATCCGACTTCTACATCGATCTGCAAATAAAAGGTCAGATCAGGCTTCAGCCCGCCGGTTGCCACTGCTGTAATCGTGCGCAGCTCATCGAGATCGCGGCCAAGGCCGTACCCCTGATAAGCAAACGTCGAGTCGGCATAGCGGTCACAGACCACAATCCCGCCGGTGGCGAGATAGGGCCGGATCAGCTCACTCACCAATTGCGCACGCGCCGCCGAAAACAACAAGGTCTCAGTGGTAGGGGCCATTTCAGTATGGCGCAGATCAATCAAAATCCGGCGGATCAACTCACCGATCCGCGTCCCGCCCGGTTCACGGGTAAGAATCACCGGATAGCCCGCCGCTTGCAGGCGTTCATACAGACGGCGAGCTTGGGTGCTCTTGCCAGCCCCCTCTGTCCCTTCAAATGTAATAAACAGACCTTGATGCATGACAGCGCCACCAGCAATCTCGGTTTATCCTTCGCTAAGGATAGCCGATCTTTGCCAATCTGTCGATGAGCCATCGCATATTGGAACGGCGTTGTCCGCAATGCTGCTACCGATACCACTTACCGGAAGATCTTCACCCGCCGGTTCGGATCGTCGCCGCGGCTCTCTGAGCGCAAATTGTAGCGGTCGGCCATCTGATGCTGCAAGCGACGAATATAACTACTGCGCGGGGCCAATTCTACTGCATTGCGCTCACCGCTGATCACTTGGGTAATCGCCTGCTCAGTCTCTAGTAACGCCTCTTCGATCGTCGAATCGCCACGCAGCGGTTCGGGTTCCTCATCCACCACCTCGCGCAACTGGAAGACCTGCGCCAGTTGCCGTTCCATCTGGGTAATCGTGTTGTTGCGCAACACGTAGACCGGCACGCCCTGCTCTTCGGCTTGCCGCAGTTGTTGCGAGCTTTGCCGGTAGTAGTTCTTGAGCGTCATGACCAAGGTGGCGTCTTTCATATCACGCACAATCACTGCCGGCACCCGCAACCGTTCGATCGCGTTCTGCAACCGGTTCCGGCTGACGCCAAACGGGAAGATGCGCTGCGGCGGCATCGTAGTCGCTGCCGCGGCATTGCCGTTGCGGTCGCGCAAGCGCGGGCCGCTTGCCCCCATCTGCGCCTGATCGCGCCCACCGCGCCCCCGTCGCCCGCCAAACGCCGGCGCATCGATCGGCGTCCGCCGCACCGGTTCGCGCCGCACCGTTCCGTTCGGCTCGCGGAAGCGTTGCTCGCACGGCGGCTCTTCGCCGCGCAAGATCGCATCAACCGCCGCTGCCACATCCGGGTAGACGGTCACGCTATCCCACGATTGAATCTCAACCAGAATGCTAAAGGTCGGCGGCGCTTTTCGTTCCAGCACCGTCTTTTGCGTCCCGCGCCGGCGCGCCTCTTCGTCACCCAACGTCACCGCCTGAATCCCACCCACCAGATCGGAGAGGGTTGGGTTGACCATGAGGTTATCGAGGGTATTGCCATGGGCCGTACCCACCAACTGCACGCCGCGCTCGGCGATGGTGCGCGCTGCCGCCGCTTCCAGCTCGGTGCCGATTTCGTCAATCACAATCACTTCGGGCATGTGATTCTCGACCGCCTCGATCATCACATTATGCTGCTCGGCGGGACGCGGCACCTGCATCCGGCGCGCCCGCCCGATGCCGGGATGGGGAATATCGCCATCACCGGCAATCTCGTTCGAGGTATCAACGATCACCACTCGCTTGCGCAACTCGTCACCCAGCACCCGCGCCGTCTCGCGCAAGAGCGTCGTCTTGCCGGTACCCGGCTTACCCAGTAACAGAATGCTTTGCCCGGTTTCTACCAGATCGCGAATAATATCAACCGTGCCATACACGGCGCGACCCACGCGGCACGTCAACCCAATCACCACGCCGCGACGATTGCGAATGCCGGAAATGCGGTGGAGGGTGCGGGGAATACCAGCGCGGTTGTCCTCGCCAAACTCGCCGATACGCGCGATTACGTAATTGATGTCTTCGGCCGTCACTTCCCGATCGCTCAAGAACAACTCATGACCACGATAGCGCGCTTCCGGCAACCGGCCGAGATCCATCACGATTTCGAGCAGATTATCTTGATCGTTGGCTTTCTGGATCGCCTCCCGGATTGCCGGCGGCAGTGTCGCTAACAAAAGTTGAATATCGTTGGTCGTATCCGTCACAGCCATAACCGCTTAGCGCTCCTCCCGCACTGTTGGGGGCCATGCATACCGGCGCACCGACACCCGCGGCTCGAGTCCCACTTCCAACGAGGGGGCCAGTACCGTGCGGCGGATTGGCACAACGGTATGCTTAACAAGTAAGATTTGCTCACCCACTGGTTGAAAACCCAACCGCATCGCCGGTTCAAACAACTCTTGCTGGTACTCGCGCAAGATTAAATAGACAGGCCGGCTGTCACTGAGCTGGGCCAGACCGAACCGCAACACATCTACCGCCTGCTCGCGCGCATCAGGCCGGATCAGCACTGAAAAGACGTGACCGCTCGGCCCGCTGAGCAAGCGCAAGTAGGCAGCCAGATCATCATCCGGCCCCAGCACCCACGCCTGCCGGCGCACGAGCGAATAGGGCTGGTAGAGCGTCCAATAGCGCGCGTTACGCACTTCCGCCTGTTGCACGAGATGCGGCGCCACGATACCATAGAGCTTGTGGATCGCCCAATGGTCGCGCCGCGATTGCGCCCGCATCGGCGCCAATCGGGTACCTTGATCCCAATCCGGCCCCGAGAGGTGCAAAATCTGGCGATGGGTGTAGGCTTGAAAGCCGACTTGGCGAAAGATTTCGCGCAACTCGTTGTGTTGGCTCGGCAACGCCGCGTAGAGGCGCTGCACCGAATGCTGCGCCGCATCGGCACAGAGCCGGTGCAACAGGTGAAACCAGAGTTCGTAATCGCTAGGAGTCTGCTCGCTGCGCGTGCCGTTGGTCGCCAGATAGATCACATCTTGCTCGGGCCGGCCCAGCCGGCCCATCGCCTGCGCCAACGCAAACCCGCCCCGTTCGGCCAGCACCAGCGTCATCCGTTCGCGATGGTTGCCGGCCAGCATGCTCTGCAACGCAAACCAGAGCGGCCGGTGGCTATACGCCAACAGTCGTTCGGTATAGAGTACCTGTTGGTAGCGAGGTTTCCGCCGAAGCGACCAGAGATCGCTCGGCGTCACGGTTCGTATCATAATTCCAGAAAGAGCCGGTGAACCCGATCATCACCGGTCAACTCAGGATGAAACGTGGTCGCCAGCAAACGACCTTGGCGGGCAGCCACCACGCTGCCGTCCTCTAACCAACCAACCGCCTCGCACCCCTGACCGAGTGCCACGATGCGCGGCGCGCGGATGAAGACGCCGGGGAGCGGCGCTTCACCGATGATCGGCATCGTGATCGGCGCTTCAAAGCTATCGAGCTGGCTGCCGTAGGCATTGCGCTGAATCGTTAGATTCATTGCGCCAATCGCCGGCTGACCGCCCTGCTTTTGGCCAACCACCTCGTTGGCCAGCAAAATGGCGCCAGCGCAGGTGCCCCAAATCGCCAGATCGCGACCAGCCCGCTCGCGGATCGGTTCCAACATCTGGTACATCACCAACAGCCGCCCGATCGTCGTGCTTTCGCCACCGGGAATGATCAATCGTTCGACAAGGGCAAGTTGGTGCGGCAACCGCACCTCGACCGGCTCGACGCCGATCCGGCGCAAGACCGCGCAGTGTTCACGAAAGTCGCCCTGTAGGGCCAACACGCCAACTGTCATACGGTTTTGTACGCGGGCAGGCATAGCCCGCCCGCCTCCTGCTACCACCCACGCCGCGCCATCAACTGCTCGGCGGGAATCTGATCGATGTTGATGCCAACCATAGCCTCGCCAAGGCCCTTGCTCACCTCGGCGATGATCTCTGGATCGTTATAGTGCGTGGTCGCTTCGACAATCGCTCGCGCCCGCTTGACCGGATCGCCGCTCTTGAAGATGCCCGAACCGACAAAGATGCCATCTACCCCTAACTGCATCAGCAGGGCCGCGTCAGCCGGCGTGGCAATACCGCCTGCCGCAAAGTTGACGACCGGCAGCTTGCCTTCGGCGGCCACCTGCTTCACCAGCTCATAGGGCGCCTGAATCTGCTTGGCGTAGGTAAACAGCTCGTCTTCGTTCATCGACTGCAAGCGGCGGATTTCGCTGTACACTGCGCGGGCATGGCGCACCGCCTCGACCACGTTGCCGGTACCGGCTTCGCCCTTGGTGCGTAGCATCGCCGCGCCTTCGGCCACCCGGCGCAGCGCCTCACCTAGATTGCGGCAGCCGCACACAAACGGCACCCGGAATTTGTGCTTGTTAATGTGATGCTCTTCGTCGGCCGGCGTCAGCACTTCGCTCTCGTCAATATAATCGACGCCAATCGCCTCCAACACTTGCGCCTCGACGAAGTGACCGATCCGCGCTTTCGCCATCACCGGAATGGTGACAGCCTGCTTGATCGCCAGAATTAGCTCCGGATCGCTCATACGGGCGACGCCGCCCTGCGCGCGAATGTCAGCCGGCACCCGTTCGAGCGCCATCACCGCCACTGCGCCGGCCTCTTCGGCGATGCGCGCTTGCTCAGGGGTGACCACATCCATAATCACGCCACCCTTCAGCATCTGCGCCAGCCCTACCTTCGTCGTCCACGTCGATTTTTCCATACTGCCTCACTCAAGGTATGAAAGGTATGAATGTATTTCCTGATCTCGTCGAATCATTGTACCACGCTGTGACATGGCGGGCAATGCGTCGCATGGCGGAGACGGCTGCCGCCACCGAGCAGAGGCGCACATCTGTGCGTCTCTCCGCACGCCATTTGGTATGTTCAGAGGCGTTACCAACCGCTCCCGACCACCTTGGCCACCGCGCGCAGTTTCGGCATCAGGTTCATGAAGTTCTCGTGATTGAGCGATTGGCCGCCATCCGATTTGGCCCGATCGGGATCGGGATGCACTTCGATGATCACGCCATCGGCCCCTGATGCGATAGCGGCCAGCGTCAACGGCGGCACCAGATACCATTTGCCGGTACCGTGGCTAGGATCGACGATCACCGGCAGATGCGAGCGTTTCTTGACCACCGCGACCGCGTTGAGGTCGAGCGTGTTGCGCGTCGCCGTCTCGAAGGTGCGGATGCCGCGTTCGCAGAGGATGATGTTGGGATTGCCCTGCGCAATGATGTATTCCGCCGAGAGCAGCCACTCTTCAATTGTGGCCGATAAGCCGCGCTTGAGCAGCACCGGCATGCCGCTCCGTCCGGCCTCTTCCAACAATTGGTAGTTTTGCATGTTGCGCGCGCCAATCTGTAAGACGTCGGCGTATTTCGCCACCAGTTCGACATCAGCCGGCGTCATGACTTCGGTCACGATTGGCAGGCCAGTCTCGGCGCGGGCTTGGGCCAGCAACTGCAAGCCATACTCACCCAAACCGCGGAAGCTGTACGGTGAAGAGCGCGGCTTGAACGCGCCGCCACGCAACATGTTGGCGCCGGCTTCGCGCACCGCCCGCGCCGTCGCCATAATCTGCTCTTCGCTCTCGACCGAGCAGGGGCCGGCGATAATCGCCAGATGGCCGCCACCGACCTTCACATCCCCCACCTGCACGATGGTATCACTCGGTTTGACTTCACGCGACACCAGTTTGTAGGGCTGCGTGATTCGCACCGTCTCTTTCACGCCATCGAAATGCTCTAACTCTTCGCGCAGCGTCGGCGGGATGGCTGCTCCCACCACCGCCACTACCGTCCGCTCCTCGCCAATAGTTAAATGGCCGCGCAAGTTATGCTCGCGCAGCCGGGCCAACACCGCTTCGATTTGGCTCTGGTTCGAGCCAGTCTCCATCACGACAATCATGGAACGATCCTCCTCAGTGGTACAGGAATCTGAAGACGAAACGGGCAGAGGAAGCCCGGCGTCACAACGAGAAGAGCATTCGGTCACATCACCCAACGCCAGCGCGCGATGCGGCATCGCAAGCAGCTCAGTGACATCGGGCACGGTGCCTCGTTGCACCGGTTCGATCGCGTGCCGGCGGCTCATCGCCGATCCTCCGACGGCAGCGGCGTCGCGACGCGGAAGGCGTTCATCGCGGCGGCTCGTTCAGGGCGTAAGCCGCGCGCTTCGCGGATGTAGACGTGGACGATTTCATCGGCGCGTTTGGCGGTATTCCAGTGGATTAAGACGCGAATACAGCGCGGCAGGCTGCCCGGCACGGCCATTTCGTGGCCGCAGAGCAGGGCGGTGTCGATCCACCCAATCGCCCGTGCTGCCACTGCGGGGAATTCGGCATTGAGGTCGGGGGTAGTGGTGAAAATGGCGCTGGCGATGTCTTCCGGTTTGATGTCGTTGGCTTCGATTAACAACGTGAGCAATTCATGGGTCGCTTCCAGAATCGCTTCGCGTGTGTTCTCGGCACAGGTGGTCGCTCCTCGTACTCCGCGACAACGAACGTTCATTGCCTCTCCTCCGCGGCAATAACAGAGGGGGCGCGAGGTTTGTTCGCCTCGCGCCCCCTTGTGCTTGCTCTGTGCTTGCGTGCGTCTTCAGGAAATGCGAAGCGACCAGTCCAATTGTGGGCTGGTAAAGTAAAAAAAGTAGGTGTAAAAGCGCACACTATGCATGAGATCGCTTACCTTACTTTTGTCCCGCTTCGACGAGGGAAATATACCATGGTTGCAGCGGTTCGTCAAGCAGACGCAGAGGGGATTGGTAACCCCCACCTCAGCCCCTCTCCCACTGGTTAGTAGCCCCACCCCTGCTAGGGGCGGGGGGCATGATCCCTTTGCGATCTGTGCGTTCTCCGTTTGAATTGTTAGCGATCTTTGCGGAACCGAACAGCCGTCCGGCGCTACAACACTTTCCGATCACGAGCCAAGCAACTCTTCGGCCTCGATAATCGCCTGCGCAATATCCTTCATCTTGGTACGCTTATCACGAGCGCGCTGGCGGAGCCGCTCATACGCATCGCGCTCGCTCAGGCCAAGGCGCTGCATCAAAATCCCCTTCGCCCGCTCGATCAACTTGCGCGCCTCCAACGCCTCTTGCAATTCAAGATTTTCATTGCGCAGATTTTGCAACTCGCGGTGGCGGGCCAACGCAATCGAAATCGCCGGTGGCAACTCCTGCTCATTGATCGGCTTGACCAAATAGGCCAGCGCACCGGCTGCCTCGGCCCGCCGGACGGTATCCTTATCGGCAAATGCCGTCAACATCACCACCGGAATGCCGGTCTGATCACGGATACGGGCCGTCGCCTCGGTACCGTCCATCTCCGGCATGCGAATATCCATAATCACCAGATCAGGCTTCAGGCGGGTGGCAAGCATCACCGCCTCGGCGCCGGTACGGGCAATGCCAACCACCTCGTAGCCCAGCCCCTTCAACTGCTCTTCGAGAGTGAGCGATACGAGATCATTATCCTCGGCAATCAGGATGCGAATCGCGGCCACGGCTGCCTCCCGCTGCAAGCTTATGCGCCTAATGTGATGAGCTAGATCATACCACAAGATGGGCAAGGGTGTGATACAATTTAGTATGAGATGAAGTGTTTGCGTATGCAACTGACGCCATTGGGGCGACAGCCGCACACACCACCGCCAACATCGGGGTGAGGAGGGCGTGATGCGCTACGACATCACGAATATTGCAATCGAAGACTATCTGCACGATCTCATGCCACCGCGCAACGAGGTATTAGCCAACCTCGAAGCGCGCGCCAAACAGCAGGGTTTGTCGCTGGTCGGGCCGGTGCAGGGACAATTTCTCTATTTACAGGCGCTGATGATGAATGCCCGCAACGCGCTTGAAGTGGGCATCACCACCGGCTATGCTGCCACCTTCATTATGAAGGCGCTCCGCCAGACTGGCGGCAAAATGACGGCAATTGAGCGCAATCCAGAACGGGTCAAGCTCGCTAACGAAGTGATCGAAGCCGCCGGCTACCGCGATCTGATTACGATCCATTTCGGCGATTGGCGCGAGATCCTGCCCTCGCTCAATCAGGAATTCGACCTCATCTTCCTCGACGTCCTGCGTAATTCCTCCGACGACGAACAGGCAATGCAGGCACTTGAGCTGTGCGTTCCACTGCTCAGCCCCGGCGGCGTGCTCATCGCCGATAACGTGCTGTGCAGCGCGCAAGTGCTCGAAGAAGACGCCTCACCGCTCGTGCGCGGCATCCAGCGTTTCAACCGCGCCATCATGGAGCATCCGCAGCTCGAGTCGGTGATCATCCCGCTGCGCGATGGCGTCTCGATCAGCCGCAAAAAGCGTTAAAGAACGGCTGTTTATCAACGAATAGTCCTAGGTGAGGATGTGAGGAGCCGCACAGCCGGGCGGCTCCCTTAAACAACTCATTATCCCATTCATTGTCCTATGCCGCCTTCTGATCGGCGCCATAACCTCGCCGAATGGGCTGCGTTACGCGCATTCGCCCAAATCCTCAACCAAACGCTTGACCTGCGCACGGCGCTGGAAGCGGCGCTTAGCCATATTCTGGCGTTGACCGGCCTAGAGGCCGGCTGGATCTACTTGCACGATGAAGGCGATCAGTTTACACTCGCCGCGCGCCAGCACCTCCCTCCGGCGCTCAATTATCCCGGTTTGGCATGGCAAGGCGAATGCACTTGTCAAGAAACCTGCCGTGAGGGCCACCTGCGTGAACCAACCTTAATGGCATGTTCACGGCTCCGCAGCGCCGTCGGCGACAAGCGCGGCCTATCGCATCACGTCTCGATCGCATTACGCGACAACTCCCGCGTGGTAGGCATCCTCAATCTAGCCACCAGCCAGTGGGTGCGGCTCAAGACGCCCGATCAACACCTCATGGCCGCGATCGGCGATCTGCTCGGCATTGCCATCGCCCGTGCTCACCTCTACGAAGAGTTCAGCGTGCGCCGAGTGCAAGAACGGCGCGCCTTGCTGTCGCTCTCACAAGAACTGTTGGTCAGCGATAGTCTCGAACCGGCTTTGCAACGATTAGTGCGCGTCGGTGCGCGCCTGCTCGATGCCGATGCCTGCGCGTTCGTCGAAGCCGATGAAGAAGGCGGGAGAGCAGTGCTGCGTGCCTGTTATGGCTGGGCCTTGCCTGCCGGCAGTGCATGGCCGCTAACGCTCGACGAAGATCACCCGCACCTGTGGTACTTGCCCGAACGCAGCAACCAACTGCCTGCCGATACGTTGATGCGCCTGCCGCCGCTTTTGCGCCGGCAGAACTTTCAAGGCCACCTCGCCGTTCCGATTGAACTCGGCGGCGCGCAGCTTGGCTTGCTCTTGGTGAACACCATCACCCCCCGCGCATTTCTCGACAGCGAAACCGAGCTGCTCGGTCTGCTCGCTAGCCAACTGGCTCAGATGATCGACCGCGAGCGGCTCAACCAAGAGGCGCTCGCCCGCCAACGGCTCGAACGCGAACTCGATCTGGCCAGTGAGATACAGGCTAGTTTCTTGCCTAACTGTTGTCCCTTTGTGCCCGGCTTGCAGATCGAAGCCTTCTACCGCGCCGCCCGCCAAGTCGGCGGCGATTTCTACGATTTTATCGAATTGCCGCCGGCAACCCCCGCCAGTGCGCCCCGCCTCGGTGTCGTCATCGCCGACGTGACCGACAAAGGCGTGCCGGCAGCTCTGTTTATGGCCCTCTCGCGCACCTTGCTCCGCGCCAGCGCCATTGATGGCCGCCCGCCGGTCGCCGTGCTGCAACGCGCCAACCGGCTCATTCTGGCCGATTCACGGGCCGGCCTGTTCGTGACCTGCTTCTATGCCCAAATCGATCCAGTCACCGGCCAGATCACGTTTGCCAACGGCGGTCACAACTACCCGCTCCTGTACCGCCACGCGACCGGTCAAGTAATACCGCTTGCCGCACAAGGGATCGTACTCGGCATCATCCCCGATCCGCACTTTGCGCCGGGAGACCTCGCGTTCGAACCGGGTGACGTGCTGCTCTTCTACACTGATGGTATCACCGAGGCAATGAACGCGGAACGCGAACTGTTCGGCGACGACCGGCTCGCGGCTGTCCTCCGCGCTACCCATCATCAAACCCCCGCCGAGATCGTGGCCGCCGTGCTCGCCGCCGTCAATGCCTTCGCCGG